>CAZUBS010000019.1:8816-12370 GCA_964618595.1 uncultured Desulfohalobiaceae bacterium | reverse complement strand
GTCATGTCGAAGTCCAGAAGGCGCAATCCACCGGTCTGAAACAGCTCGCCGGCCGCCTGTTGCACCCTGGCCTCGAGCAGACCCCCGCCCACCGACCCCTGTGTCGAGCCGTCCACGTGCACCAGCATGAGGCTTCCAGAGGAGCGCGGCGTGGAGCCGGAGTGATTGATGATCGAGGCCAGGACCACGTCCCGGCCCGTTTGCATTGTGGTGACGAGCCGTTCGAGGAGATCACGCATCGGGCTGCCCCAAGGTGTGAAGGTTTGCAGGGCATGCCGGTCACACCGGCATGCCAGGGCCACACCAACGTATCCATGAAGCCACTGTCCGGCAATACGGCCTGCAGGCCGCAACACCGGAATGATCGATGACCGGCACTGCTCAGACAGAAACAGCTCAGCACGCTGGCCCAGTGAACGGGTCCACTCAGGAGGCCGTGGACTGTTGCGTGCCCTGAATCTGCCCGGGGGAAACGATTTCGCGAATACCCCCTCCGCTGTAGACCACGATGCTCCTGCCAAAGGACGATGCCTCGTCCGGATCGTGGGTGACCATGACCAGAGGAATGCGGAAGTGGTCGAGAATGCGGGCCAGCTCCTGACGCATCTGGACCCGCAAGGGCTGGTCAAGGGCCGAGAAGGGTTCGTCCAGCAGCAGGAGCCGTGGTTTTCTGATCAGTGCCCGGGCCAGGGCCACTCGCTGTTGCTGCCCCCCCGAGATCTCGTCCGGCAGCGCACCGGCCACCTGGCTCAGCCCGAAGAGGTCGATGATCTCGTCTACTTTACGCCGGTCCCGGTGACGCAGGGGGCGGAGGAACCGTTTCATTCCAAAGCCCACGTTCTGCCGCACGCTCAGGTGGGGGAAAAGAGCGTAGTTCTGGAACAGAAACCCCACGCTGCGCCTGCGTGGCGGCAGGTCGATACCGGCAGCGGCATCGAAGAGCACCTCTCCGTCCACCACGATGCGCCCCGCGTCCGGGGTGAGCAGGCCGGCCAAAGCCTTGAGCGTCACGGTTTTTCCCGACCCTGACGGCCCGAAGAGGACCAGGGCGTCCTCTTCCGAGATGAAGCTGCTCTTCAGGTGGAAGGGATGTTTCCCGTTCTGGAAGTTTTTTTCGATGTCGACTTCAAAGCGCATGCAGTGTTCCCTTCCTTAGGGTGCAGGATCGGTCCGATCCGACCGATCGGTCGTATCGGACCGATGCTAAGCAACTCTTCACTCCCGCGGGCCAAACCCCCTCTTCTGAAGCAGCTCCTGCCCCTGGGGCCCTGTGACGAAGCCCACAAAGGCCCTGGCCAACTCCGTTTCGGAGGCCTGCCTGAGCACAGCCATGGGATAGGTCACCGGGGTATCGAGCTGCACATCCGCCACCACCTGGACCAAGTCGCCGGCCTTGACCGCGTCGGTCCTGTAGACGAAACCCGCGTCCACCTCACCCCGGCGAAGGTAGTCCAGAACCTGGCGCACGGACTCGCAAAAAATGAGCCTGGGGTGCAGGGTTTCCCACAGCCCGGCTGCAGCCAGGGCGTTTTTGGCGTACTGGCCGGCGGGCACGGTCTCAGGCGTGCCGACGGCCACGGTGGTCACCAGGGGACCGGTCAGGCCGCCCAGGAAGTGCACCTTGGCCCGGTTGCCCCTGGGCACGACCAGGACGAGGTCGTTGCCGGCAAAGGCGACCCTGGAGCCGGCCAGGACGAAACCTGCCGCCTCGGCCCTATCCATCCACTTGGGGTTGGCCGAGGCGTAGACGTCCACGGGCGCGCCTTGCTCGATCTGGCGGTACAGGGCCCCTGAGGAGGCGAAGTTCATGACCACGTTTACCCCGGGGTGGGCGGCCTCGAAGGCCTGCTCGATGTCGGTGAAGGCGTCGGTCAGGCTGGCGGCCGCCGAGACTGTGAGCTGCACGGCTCCTGCCGGCGGGCACAGGGCAAGAAGGAACAAAGCCGATGTCAGCAGGTGTTTCATCGTGATTCCCTTTGGAACTAAGATTTTGGTTTGACGAGCTTGCTGGTCACCACCAGGATCAGGATGCACAGCAGAGAGATGACGACCACAAGGGTGTTGGCCAACCGGTCGTTGCCCGCCTGCACCGCCGAGTACACGGCCAGGGACAGAGTCTGGGTGCGGCCCGGCAGGTTGCCCGCCACCATGAGCGTGGCCCCGAACTCGCCCATGGCCCGGGCAAAGGCCAGCATGGTCCCGGCCAGGATGCCGCGCATGGCCAGGGGCAGGGTCACCCGCCTGAACACGGCCCATTCACTCTGACCCAGGGTGCGCGCGGCCTGCTCCAGGGTGTGGTCCACCCCTTCCAGGGCTGCCCGGGCCGACTTGAAAACCAGGGGGAACGAGACGACCGAGGCGGCCACGACCGCCCCCTGCCAGGTGAACATCAGGGTGATGCCAAAGGTCTCCAGCAGCCATTCCCCCAGGACGCCCCTGCGGCCGATGAGCACCAGCAGGTAATAGCCGAGCACCGTGGGCGGCAGGACCAGGGGGAGGGTGAGCACCGCATCGCACCAGTCCCGGCCGGGAAAGGTCCAGCGAGACAGCACGTAGGCAGCGATCACCCCAAGAAAGACCGCCCCCAGGGTGGCCAGACCGGCCACCTTGAGGGTCAGGAGAAGGGGGGTGAGGAACTGAACGCTGGAGAACATAGTCATTTTCCCTTCAGGTCTGTGCAAGCTGAAAACCACCCCTGTGACCTGTAGGGGGCCAGAGCTAACCAGGGCGCTTCCAGGGCCGGACAATCTGGCGAGGATTCTGATCGGTGTGCTGGTGATGCTCCTGGTGGCCCCTGGTGGCTGGAAGAGAAGGCATGTCGTGCAGACAGGCATCGCAAAAGGCATGCCTTTTATGCATTTGCCCCGGTGACGGCCATCCGGCCATGATGGCACCCACGCTCGGGTTTCATTTTTGAAGGCGATGCAACAGAATTGTATGCATTTTTGTGAAAGTGAACGCAAGGCATCGGCCTTGAGTGCAGCCACCCTGTCGCCCTCTCTGACATTGACCTGCTGCATTCCAATCTGTCCTGGCCGGCACTCCTTGCGCACCCGCGGGCTTTCTTCTAGCATCTGCCCTGGTAGTGCCGTTGCCACCACTCCAAGGAGCTACGCCCTCATGACCCCGCCCCCCTTCTCCCCGGACATGGCCCTGGTCTTCGCCGTCATCGGCGTGACCGTGGTCCTGTTCCTCACCGAGTGGCTGCGGGTGGACGTGGTGGCCATCCTGGTCATGGTCAGCCTGCCCATGCTGGGGTTGATCAGCGGCCGGGAGGCCTTCAACGGGCTGGCCAGCAAGGCCGTGGTCTCCATCATCGCGGTGATCAGCATGGGCAGGGGCCTGGACCACACCGGGGTCATCAACCGGCTGGTGCGGCCACTGGTGGAGCTGGCCGGCAGCAGCCGGCAGCGCATCATCGTGCTCCTGTCCGGCACAGTGGCCGTTATATCCAGCCTGATGCAGAACATCGGGGCCGCCGCGCTGTTTTTGCCCGCCATCCAGCGCATGAGCCGTTCCACCGGCATCCCTGTTGCCAAGCTGCTCATGCCGGT
>CAZUBS010000019.1:0-8716 GCA_964618595.1 uncultured Desulfohalobiaceae bacterium | reverse complement strand
TCCAGCGCATGAGCCGTTCCACCGGCATCCCTGTTGCCAAGCTGCTCATGCCGGTCGGCTTCTCCGCCATTCTCGGCGGCACCGTGACCCTGGTCGGGTCCAGCCCGCTGATCATGCTCAACGACCTGCTGCGGCCTTACGGGCTGGCACCCTTCAGCCTGTTCAGCGTCACCCCGGTGGGCGTGGCCCTGGTGGTTGCGGGCATTGCCTACTTTTTGCTGTTCAGCCGCTGGGTGCTTCCCGGAAGCAGCGAAGACACTGCGGCATCGATGTCCGAGGATCCCCTGGCCTATTACCCTGAGCTGGGCCGCATGTACGAGATCAAGGCCGAGGCCGGCCTCACGGAACCACTCCTGGTCATGGATCTCTACGACGGCTTCGGGGTCCACGTGGTGGCCCTGACCCTGCCCGGGGGCACCGACACCCTGGTCCCTCCGGACCGGGACCTGCGCATCCCGGAAGGTTCGGTCTTTGCCGTGTACGGCCCTCCCGGGGCCGTCCAGCAGATGGCCGAGGAGTACGGGTTGACGGTCAGGGAGCATATTCGCTTTTTTCAGGACATCCTCTCCCCCGAGATGAGCGGGGTGGTCGAGGCCGTGGTCCCCCCCCACTCCTCCTTCCTGGGCAAGGAGCTGGGGCAGATCCGTTTCCGTCACAACCACCGCATGGCCCCGCTGGCCCTGTCGCACGAAGAGCGCACGGACTACTCCGGCATCCAGGACCACGTTCTGACCGTGGGGGACACCATCCTCATGTTCGGCACCTGGGACGCGTTCAACACCATGCGCCACAAGCGCGACCTGCTCTTTGTCCAGTCCCCGGACCACGAGATACTGGTCCCGAGCAAGGCCCTCATGGCCGTGGGCTGCTTCGCCCTGGCCACCGCCCTGGTCGTCTTCACCGACCTGACCCTCGCGGTCTGTCTGATGACTGGGGCCCTGGGCATGATCCTGACCGGGGTGCTGGACATCGACGAGGCCTACCGGGCGGTGGACTGGCGCACGGTCTTCCTGCTGGCCGGGCTCATCCCCCTGGGCCTGGCCCTGGAGCAGACCCAGGCCGCCCCCTGGCTGGCCGGGCACATCCTGAACCTTCTGGGCTCCCCTGCCCCCCTGGTCTTCCTCTTTGTCGTCGGGCTCATCTCCACGGTCATCACCCTGCTGGTCTCCAATGTCGGGGCCACGGTGCTCCTGGTCCCCCTGGTGGTGGACATGGCCGGTGCGATCGGCACCGACCCGCGACTGGCAGCCCTGGTGGTCGGGCTGGCCGCCTCAAACTCCTTCATCCTGCCCACCCACCAGGTCAACGCCCTGTACATGGGCCCGGGAGGCTACACCAGCCAAGACTTCGTCAAGGCAGGCATCCCCATGAGCCTGGTCTTCCTGGTGGTCATGACCGCGGTCATCGGGTTGCTCTACTGAGCACCCGATCGTTTCCATCCCCTGCCATCCCCTGCCATCCGCAGCTTGACGCAAAAAAACCCTAACCCTCGTCACAGCTCACCCCCCGCGAAGCCGGACCTGTCACGGCGTAGCCCTAGCGAAGCCGGAACTGTCACGGCGTAGCCTTAGCGAAGCCGGAACCTTTTGCTTATTGGCAGGCCTGACGGCCTGATGTACCCTGCCTGGAGGACGATCACCCTTGAACCCACTTCTGCGGCGAAACCATGGCTGAGAAAGAACACATCCCCGATATAGACCCCGAAACGATCAAAAACAAAAGCCAGGCCGAGAAGGCCGTTGACAAGTTGCGGAACGCGGTTCGCTACCACAACTACCGCTACTACGTGCTCGACGACCCGGTCGTCTCGGACAAGCAGTACGACGAGCTCTTCGAAACCCTGAAGAGCCTGGAGGACACCTGGGACCTGGTCACCCCCGACTCCCCCACCCGGCAGGTGGGGGGGGCTCCCCAGGAGGAGCTGGGCACCTTCAAACATCCCACGCCCATGCTCAGCCTCAAGGCCGTTTACGAGGAGCAGGGCGTTGTGGACTTTGCCGACACCTGCCGCAAGACCCTTGGCCACTCCCGGGTGGAGTACGTGTGCGAGCCAAAGTACGACGGCCTGTCCATCGAGCTGGTATACGAGGAGGGTTCTTTGGTCACCGCGGCCACCCGGGGAGACGGCGAGACAGGAGAGGACGTGACCGCCAACGTCAGGACCATCCGGGAAGTACCCCTCTCACTGATGCGGGGGCAGGGGGTGGAAATCCCGGGACGCCTGGTCGTGCGCGGCGAGGTCTACATGCGCCTGGACGAGTTCAACGCCCTCAACCGCCGCCGCGAGGAGCAGGGGGAGCAGCCCTTTGCCAACCCGCGCAACGCCGCGGCCGGGTCGGTGCGCCAGCTCGACCCCAGGATCACCCAGCAGCGCCCCCTGCACATCTTCCTTTACGAGGTGCCGGTCTGCCAGGGGATCGAGTTTTCCACCTACTGGGAGATCCTGGAAACCATGCCCAAATGGGGGCTGGTGGTGAACAGGTCCATGCAGCGCCTGGTGCAGGGCATTGACCAGGCCCTGGCCTACCACCGCGACATGAGCGGGCAGCGCGACCACCTCAACTTCGAGATCGACGGGGTGGTCATCAAGGTCAACGACCTGGGCGACCGCCAGAAGCTCGGTGTGCGCCAGCGCGACCCCCGCTGGGCCGTGGCCTACAAGTTCAAGCCCCGGCGGGACACCACCCGGGTCAAGGACATCTTCGTCAATGTCGGACGCACCGGGACCCTGACCCCGGTGGCCGTGCTCGAGCCGGTGCGCATCAGCGGGGTGGAGGTCAGCCGGGCCTCCCTGCACAACCTGAGCCTGGTGGAGGAGAAGGACATCCGCATCGGCGACACCGTGGTTGTGGAGCGCGCGGGCGACGTCATCCCTTATGTGGTCGAGTCCATCAAGGAAAAGCGTGACGGCTCGGAACAGCCCTTCCACATGCCCGGCAGCTGCCCTGCCTGCGGTGGTGAGGTCTTCATTTCCGAAGACAGAAAGAATGCCCGTTGCACCAACATGAGCTGCCCGGCCCAGCTCAAGCAGCACGTCCAGCACTTTGCCTCCCGCCGGGCTTTGGACATCGAGGGGCTGGGGGACAAGCGCGCCCGCCAGCTGGTGGACATGGGCCTGGTCTCCTGGCTGCCCGACCTGTACACCCTGGACAAGGAGGACCTGCTCAGACTGCCCGGGTACGCGGACAAGTCGGCTGAGAACCTCCTGTTTGCACTGGACCGGGCCAGGCACACCACCCTGGACCGATTCCTTTTCGGCCTGGGCATCCCCCTGATCGGCGAACGCCTGGCCCAGATCCTGGCTGAAAACCACCAGGAGCTCGACGACCTCATCGGGGCCGGGCAGGAAGAGCTGCTCCGGATCCCCGAGGTCGGCCCGGAGGTGGCCAGAAGCCTGAGCTCCTTCTTCTCTGACGAGCGCAACCGCCAGGCTCTCTCCAGAATGCGCGAGCTCGGCCTGGATCTGGACAACCCCCTCTACCGGGCCGAGGAACGGAAACGCCCCCTGGAGGGCCTCAAGCTCGTGTTCACCGGCTCCCTGGAGCACTTCACCCGTGAGGGGGCCAAGGAGCTGGTCGAGCGCTATGGCGGCCGGGCCACCTCCAGTGTTTCGGGAGAGACCGACTACGTGGTGGCCGGACCCGGCGCCGGATCCAAGCTGGCCCAGGCCAGGAAGAACAACATCCCCGTCCTGAGTGAACAGGAGTTTGTGGAGTTTCTGCGGGAACGCGGGGTGTCGGTGGAGTAAAGGCAGGAAACCGGCCGGCATCACTCTTCGGGCCGGCCGTCCCCTGCCTCCCCCCCCAGGACACGTTTCTTGACCAAACCCATGCCTTCGATGCAATCCCGAATAGCCTTGGGGAGCTCCTGGGAAATGAAGGCGATGTCCTCCGCCTTTTCAATCTCCAGGAACCGCCGGTACTCCACTAGCGGCATGCCCGAGCTCCCGATCTCCCTGACTAGCTCCAGGCAGGCCATCCTGAGCCGGTCCGGGCGCTCCTTACCCCGATGGTCCGGGTCGGGGTCTTTGTTCACGCAGGACCTTCTCCAGCTTCCCGGCCAGCACCTGCATGTTCATCGGCTTGACCACGTAGTCGGTGCAGCCCATGTTCAGAGCCTCGATCACCTGGTCCTGCTGCCCGTTGACCGTGACCACGATAATCGGGACAAAGCGCAGGTTAGCATCGGCCCGAACCTTTTCCAGGAGGTCCAGGCCGTTCATGGCCGGCATGATCCAGTCGCTGAGGATCACGTCCACCTTGTGGCGCTTGAGCAGGTTCCAGGCCGCAAGTCCGTTGCTCGCTTCCAGAACGGTCCCAAAACCCAGCTGGCGGAGAAAGGTGCGCAGGATCCAGCGCATGGAGGCGCTGTCATCCGCGACCAGCACTGTCTTTGCGCTCTTGTCCCCGGTCATGGCGCCTCCTAGAGGGACGAGAGTATTTCCTTGGCCAGGCGCTCCAGGGACACGACCCTGTCCACGCATCCCAGCTTGATAGCCTCCTGGGGCATGCCGAAGACCACGCAGCTGGTCTCGTCCTGGGCGATGGTCCTGGCACCTGACTGTTTCATCTCCCAAAGCCCCATGGCCCCGTCATCACCCATGCCGGTCATTATCACGCCGATGGCATTGCCGCCCGCATACCGGGAGGCGGACCTGAACAGCACGTCCACGCTGGGGCGGTGACGGCGCACCAGGGGACCGTCCTTTATCTCGACATGGTACCGGGCACCGCTGCGCTTGAGCAGCATGTGTCTGTTGCCCGGGGCGATCAGGGCCTGGCCGCGCAGAACCGTGTCGTTGTCCTTGGCCTCCCGGACGGTGATGGCGCACAGGGAGTCGAGGCGGTCTGCAAAGGCCGCTGTGAACTTCTCGGGCATGTGCTGGACAATCACCAGGCCAGGACAGTCCCGGGGCATGGCCTGCAACAGGACGCGCAGGGCCTCGGTCCCTCCGGTGGACGCGCCCACGGCCACCACCTTCTCCGTGGTCTCCGGCATCTGGCGCACCCGGAACTCGGGAATGACGGCATCGGCGGTCAGCTTGGGGTCTGCGGCCCGTATCCGACACGGAACTTTTTTCAGTTCTGCCCTGGCCGCCGCCTTGACCGCGTCGCAGATCCGTATCCTGGACTCCTCGAAAAACCTCCTGGTGTTCAGCCTGGGTTTCTGGATGACGTCCACCGCTCCATACTCAAGAGCCTTGAGCAAGGTCGGGGACCCCTGCTCGGTCAGGGTGGAGCAGATGACCACCGGGATGGGGTGCTGGAACATGATCTTGCGCAGGAAGGTGATGCCGTCCATCCGCGGCATCTCCACGTCCAGGGTGATGACGTCCGGAGTTTCCGTCTCCATGCGCCTTGCGGCCACGAATGGATCCGAGGCCGTGGCCAAGACCTCTATCCCAGGGTCCGAGGACAGGATATTCTGCAGGGTCTGGCGCACCAGCGCAGAGTCGTCCACCACCAGAACGCCCACAGGCTTGGTCTTGGGCATGCGAGCCTCCGTTTGCACCCGCAGTCAGCGGTTGGCTCGAAGTCGTTTCAGAAGCACCCGGCCGGTGGCCGAGCAGAAAGTGATCTTCCGTCCACTGTTGCCGCCCAGGTCCAGGGCCGAGAACGCATAACCCAGCCTCTGGAGCCGATTGAGGGCGGCACAGGGGTTCAAAAAGACCGCGGGTTGCCCCGGCAACACGCTCACGGGTCCTTCCTGTACACGGTGGGGGCCACCGGTCTGAGCGGAAGTCCCATGCCGGACAGGCTTTCCGAGTGGCCGATGAACAGGTGCCCCCCCGGGGCGAGGTGCCGGCAGATGCGGCGCAGGACCAGGTCCTGTGTCGGCCGGTCGAAGTAGATGAGCACGTTGCGGCAGAACACCCCGTCCATCCGTTTTGCCAGGTCGAACTCCTCCATGAGGTTGAGCCGGGCGAACTCCACCCGTGCCCTGACCTCGGGGGCCATGCGCACCAAACCGACGGCCTTGTCGCGGCTTCGCAACAGGTACTTGTGCTGCAGGTTCCGGGGGATCTTGCCGGCCCGTTCCCCGGGGTAGATCCCCTTGACCGCCCGTTGCAGAATCCGGGTGGAGATGTCCGTGGCCAGGATGGTGAAGTCGAACCCGGGATCGGCCGCTTCATATTCGTGCAGGACCATGGCCAGGGTGTATGGTTCCTCGCCGCTCGAGCAGCCCGCGCTCCAGGCGCGGTAGGCCTGCCTGGGGTGCCGGGAGGCCCACTCCGGAAGGATGCGTTGGGACAGAACCTCGAAGTGGCTGGTTTCCCGAAAGAACTCCGTGGTGTTGGTGGTGACCACATCGATGAGGTGGGTGAGCTCCTGGTCACGCTTCGGGCCGTGGAAAAAGTTCCGGTACTCCTCGAACGATCCCAGGCTGAGTTCCCGGAGACGTTTGCGCATCCTGGACTCGAGCATGATCTTCTTGTTTTCGGGCAGTTTGATGCCGCACTCCCGCGAGATGATCCGCGAAAACTCCCTGAACAGCCTGGCCGGCAGGCGGGTATCCCTGGCGGTCCATGCCCGTTTCTCCATTGCCCCGCCCCCCATCATGCCCGCGCCTCTTGACCGGCCATCAGGGTCGGCACGTCCAGGATGAGGGCCATGCTCCCGTCCCCCTTGACGGTTGCACCGGAGATGCCCGGAACATTGGCGTACAGCCTTCCCAGCGGCTTGATCACCGTCTGGTGTTCACCGATGACATGATCCACGACAATGCCCAGCCTTTTCCCGTTGCTGCCGGTCACCACCACCTGCTCGATCGCCGGGGGCACTCCTGGGACGTCAAAACACTCCCGCAAGCGCACGAACGGCACCAGGTCTCCTCGCAGCTCGATCAGCTGTCCGGCGCTCCTCTTCCCTCCGGCCTGGATCTCCACGCACTCCTCCACCGCAGCCAGGGGCAGCACGAAGCTTTCCCCGCCCACCTGCACCTGAAGCCCCTCGATTATGGCCAGGGTGAGGGGTATCCTCACCGTGACCGTGGTCCCTTGCCCCTTTCTGCTTTCGATCCCCAGGCTGCCGCTTAGGGCCTCGATCCCCCGCTTGACCACGTCCATGCCCACTCCCCGGCCGGAAAGGCTGGTGACCGAACCGGCCGTGGAGAATCCCGGCTCAAAGATGTACTCGAACAGCTCCTGCTCACTCTTCAGCGCTTCAGGGGAGAGCAGACCCCGTTCGATGGCCTTGTCCCGGATGCGCTGCGCATCGATACCGGCCCCGTCGTCCTGAATGCGGATGACCACGTTGCCTCCGACGTGCTCAGCCGAGAGCCGGATGATTCCCTTGGCCGGTTTGCCCCGGGAGATCCGTACATCAGGACGTTCCACGCCGTGGTCCATGCTGTTGCGCAGCAGGTGGACCAGCGGGTCCTTGAGCTTCTCGATCACCGTCTTGTCCAGCTCTGTCTTTGCCCCGCTGGTGACCAGCTCGATCTCCTTGCCCAGCTCCAAAGACAGGTCGCGGGCCAGACGCTTGTACACGTTGAAGGTCGTCCCGATAGGGACCATGCGCATGTTCAGGGCCGAGTCACGCAACTCGTTGGACAGCCGCTCCAGCTCCTCGGTTAGACCAACCAGCAGTGGGCCACTTCGATCCTGCACCACCTGGCTGATCCGGGCCTGAACAATGACAAGCTCTCCCACCAGGTTGACCAGGGCGTCGAGCTTGTCAGCGCCAACCCGGATGCTTGCACCCGGACCAGCCTGCCGACCGTTCCTGGGAGCGTCCCCACCCATGTCCGGCCGGGTCGGGACCCGTTCATGCCCTTCTCTTTCCCCCTCCACGGCTTCAAGCAGCTGCCCGGAGCCCCCTTCCTGCTCCGTGGCTGTCCCTTTCAACTGCAGGGCAGCGGTGTCTTCCCGGTCCGTCATCTTCACGTCCGGGCAGATGGTACCACCAGGGTCGCCGGAATCGACCAGACAGATGTCCAGCCGGCACATGTCCTCCACAAAGATGAACACGTCCCGCACATCGTTCTCGTCCTTGTCCGTCTCCAGGAGGACCTCCCAGGAGGTGTAGCAGCCCTCAGGGTTCAGCTCTTCCAGGGCGGGCACCTTGTCCAGGCAGGCCCTGACGCTGCACCGGCCAAGCCCCTCCAGCTCCTCCAGCAGATGTACCGGGTTGCTCCCTTGCAGAAAGATTGACTCGGCCGGGGTGAACCGGATGTGCCAGGTGCGCCTGGACGAGCTTTGCGGGGGCGGCGGGTCAAGCCTTTTTTCTAAACGGGGGTGCTCCAGGGGACCATGGGGTCTGAGCAGCCCAAGCCGGTCCAGGATCTCCTGACCCTGAAGCCCGATTTCACGGTCGGGTTCTTGATCGTGCAGCAGTCTGCGAATGTGGTCCCCGGCGTCCAGGGTCAGGGACAAAAGGTCCTTGCCGACCTCCATCTCCCTGTTCCTGACCAGGTCGAACACGCTCTCCACCTCATGTGTGAAGGCGGACACCGCATCGTATCCGAACATGGCCCCGGACCCCTTGATGGTGTGCATGGCCCGGAAGATGCGATCGACCAGCTCCCTGTCCCCGGGGGTGTTCTCTATTTCGAACAACGCGGTCTCGAGCTCCTGCAGCAGCTCCTGCGCCTCTTCCAGGAAGATCTCATGGCCCGGGTGGTTCTGGTGCATGGGTTTTTCCATCCGCTTCCTACTTGAGGACCTTCCTGACCACGGCCAGCAGCTGCTCGGGCTTGAAGGGCTTGACGATCCAGC
>CAZUBS010000018.1:0-12878 GCA_964618595.1 uncultured Desulfohalobiaceae bacterium | reverse complement strand
CGAGCAGATCCTGATCCACGGCTTCTTCCACGCCGACCCCCACCCCGGCAACCTGCTGATCCAGAAAGGGGGGAGGTTCTGCCTGCTCGACTGGGGCATGACCGGGCGCCTGACCACGCCCACCCGCTTCAAGCTCCTCGACCTGTTCCAGGCGGTCATCGACAAGGACGCCGCCCTGGCCCTGGACGTCATGCTGGAGCTTTCCCCCCACAGGGGGCCGCACGACCGGACCGGCCTGGAGCGGGAGATCCTCGACCTGCTGGACACCTACCACTCCGTGTCCCTGAAGGACATGCGCATCGGCCCGCTGCTGCTGGACTTCATGTCCGTGATGCGGGGTCATGGCGTGAGCATCAGGTCCGACCTGGCCATGATGGCCAAGGCGCTGGTCACCGGGGAGGGCTTTGCCCGGCAGGTCCACCCGGAGCTGAACGTGGTGGCCGAGGCAGAGCCGTATGTGAAGCGTCTGGCCGCGAAACGGTTCGGGGCCAAACAGCTCTGGACAAGCTGGCGCAGGGGCTTTCGGGATGCCGGGGCGATGCTCAGGTCCTTGCCCAGGCAGCTCGGGGAGATCACCGAAAAGGTTTCCCGGGACCAGCTGACCATCCGCTTCCGCCACTCCAACCTCGAGGGGCTGCAGCAGACCATGGAACGGACCGCCAGCAGGCTGACCCTGGGCGTGGTCACGGCGGCCATGATCATTGGCTCGTCCATGATCATCGCCACCGGGACCGGCCCCATGCTGCTTGGCTACCCGGCCCTGGGGCTGGTGGGGTTCGTGCTCTCGGCACTCTTCGGCCTGTGGCTGGTCGTGGACATCATCCGCAACCGAAACCGATGACAGTTGATTGCAAAACTCCTTTTCCACACAACCACATCCAAACCATCCAAGGAAAAAGCGCCATGATCACCCGGGAACAGGCCCTCGAACTCCTCACGGACAACACCCCTGACATCCACCTCGTGAACCATGCCCTGGAAACCGAGGCCGTGCTGCGAGGCCTGGCCCGGGAGCTCGATGAGGACCCCGAGCTCTGGGGGCTGACCGGGCTGCTGCACGACCTGGACTATGCAAAAACCCAGGACTCCCCGGAGCGGCACGGCCTGGTGGCCGCCGACATGCTGCAGGGAAAGCTTCCCGACCAGGCCCTGCAGGCCATCCGGGCCCACAACGGGGAGCGCAACAACACCCCCCCGCAGAGCCGGCTGGACTTTGCCCTGCGCTGCGGGGAGTCCGTGACCGGCCTGGTCTCGGCCAGCGCCCTGGTCCGGCCCCAGGGCATGCAGGGCATGAAGGCCAAGAGCCTGAAGAAAAAGATGAAGGACAAGAGCTTCGCCGCCAAGGTCAACCGCGAGAACATCCGGGAGTGCGAACACCTGGGCCTTGACCTGTCCCGCTTCCTGGACATTGCCGTGTCCTCCATCACGCCCATTGCGGAACAGGTGGGGCTGTCCAGGGAATGAACGGCTTTCACTTCTTTTCCAGCAACCGCCAGGAAGTGCTGGCGCAGCGTCTTGCAGCCGAGCTTACGCACCCCTTGCGCGACCCTTTCGAAAAGGAGATCGTCATTGTGCAGAGCCGGGGCATGGAGCGCTGGATCTCCGTGCAGCTGGCCCGTGCCCACGGCATAGCCGCCAACATCGACTACCCCTTCCCGGTCTCCTTCGCCTTTACGCTTTTCAAGCTCGTGCTGGACGACGTGCCGGAGCACGACCCCTTTCAGCAGCGGATCATGGTCTGGAAGATCCTCGATGCCCTGCCCCGCCTGGCGCACCAGCCCCCCTTCGCCCCTTTGCAGCGCTACCTGGAGGACGGGGAGCCGCGCAAGCGCATCCAGCTGGCGGAACGCATCGCCTCCCTCTTCGACCGGTACCTCATCTTCCGCCCGGCAATGGTCCTGGCCTGGGACCGGGGGGATGTCGCGGGGGACGTGGGTGAACACGAACACTGGCAGGCCCTGCTGTGGCGGGAGATCAGCCGCGGGTCTGCCCACCTGCACCGGGCAGCGCTCAAAAAAAACTGGCACGAACGCCTGCGCCACGGCCCGGACAACGCACAGGGCCTGCTCCCTGAACGGGTCTCCCTGTTCGGCATCTCCTCCCTGGCGCCCTTCTACCTCGACCTCTTCCATCACCTGTCGGTCCATTGCCGGGTCAACCTCTTCTTCCTCAACCCATGCCGGGAGTACTGGGCCGAGGCGGTGCGCGCATCATGGAACGAAGAGCCCGGTTTCCCGGGGCTGGCCCTGGAGAACAATCCGTTGCTGGCCTCCTGGGGACAGCTTGGGGGGGACTTTCTGCACAATGTCTACTCCATGGACCCCACCCCTGAGGAAGAAGATCTCTTTGAGCCCCCTGCAGCCGAAACCCTGCTGGGAATGATCCAGAAGGACATCCTGGTTCAGGGAGCCTCGGAAGAGTCGAGAGAGAAGGAAGGGGCGCACAAAGTTCCTGCCACGGACCGTTCTGTCCGTGTGCACTCCTGCCACGGCCCCATGCGGGAGATGGAGGTCCTGCACGACGCGCTGCTCGGCCTGCTGGAGGACGATCCCGGGCTGTCCCCACGGGACATCGTGGTCATGACCCCGGACATCGAAGCCTACGCACCATACATCCGGGCGGTCTTTGAAGCCTCGGGCAACGGCCGCAGCCTCCTGCCCTTCTCCATCGCAGACCGGGACGACGCCACTGTGAACCAGGCGGCCCAGACGTTTCTGGAGATCCTGGACCTGGCGGGCACCAAGCTCAGCGCCTCACGCGTGCTCTCCGTCCTGGAAGCCCCGATCGTCAGCACCAGGTTCGAGCTGGACCAGGCCGACCTGGAGCTGATCAGGGGCTGGGTCGCCTCCACCGGCATCCGCTGGGGCATCGACGCCGGCCACCGCCGCTCTCTGGGGCTTCCCGGGTATCCGGAGCACTCCTGGCGCAGCGGGCTGGACCGGCTCCTGCTGGGCTATGCCATGGGCACCACCCGGGAGCGTATGTTCCAGGACATCCTGCCCTTTGACCAGGTCGAGGGAGACTCGGCGCACACAGCCGGGCAGCTGGCGGAGTTCTGCGAAACCCTGTTCACCTGCCTGGGGACCCTGGAAAGCCCTGCGGACCTGCCAACGTGGCACCAGCGGCTGCACAGCCTGATCAGCGGGTTCTTCTCGGAAGATACGCGCTTTGCATCCGACACCAGCGCCCTGCAGCAGGCCCTGTCGGAATTGGAGGAAGAAGCCCGTCAGGCAGGGTTCACGGGCCGGGTTGAGCTTAAGGCCGTGCGTCATCTCCTCACTGCCAGGCTCAGGGAGCACGGCCTGGGGCGGCACTTCATCTCCGGGGGGGTCACCTTCTGCTCCATGCTGCCCATGCGCAGCATCCCCTTCCCAGTGGTCTGCATGGTGGGGATGAACCACGACTCTTTCCCCCGCAAGGCCGCCCGCCCCGCCTTCGACCTCATGGCGGAGAACCCCGAACCAGGAGACCGCTCGCCCCGGCTCGATGATCGCTACCTCTTCCTGGAGGCCCTGCTTGCCGCCCGCTCCCACCTCCACATCAGCCACGTCGGCCAGAGCATCGAGGACAACAGTCCGGTGCCCCCCAGCGTCCTGGTCAGCGAGCTCCTCGATTACATCGCCGACCGCTTCGGACTGGAGCACGGCCCCGGCCGGACCGGGGATCCCGTGCTGCAGCACCGGCTGCAGGCCTTCAATCCCGAGTACTTCCTGGCCTCCACCCCCCTGCACAGCTTCTCCAGGGAAAACCTGCGCGGCGCTGTCGTGTCCCGTGACCAGCACCCGCCCGAACCCTTCTTCCCCACACCCCTTGCGGATGTACCCCAGGAGCTGGACAGCCTGCCAATGACCGAGCTGGCGGGCTTCATGGCCCATCCGGTGCGCTCCCTTTTGCAACGCAGGCTGGGGATCCGCCTCGGCAGTGACCAGGACCCCGTCACTGACCAGGAGCTCCTGCTGCACATCGAGCCGCTGACCCGCTACCAGATGGGCCAGGACATGGCCGCGCACCTGGTCCGGGGAGAAGAGCCCCCCTCCTTTGCCGTGGCCCGTGCGTCACAGCACCTGCCCCCTGAAACCATGGGGCGCCTCCAGTACGAGCATCTCTACGAGGAGGCCTGCGAGCTGGCACGCCGGGTCGGGCAGCAAACATCATCAGAGCTTCCCCGGGACATCCCTTTCACCCTGGATGTCGCCGGGACCGGGCTGCACGGAACCCTGCGCCGGATCACCTCCGGGGGTGCCAAGAGCTTCCGGTTCGCCAGGCTCAAGGCCAGGGATCTTCTTGCGGCCTGGACCGGCCACCTGACCCTGTGCGTCCTCAAGCCGGACGGAGTCTTGACCCGCACCACCATTTTCGGTCTCGGCGGCCAGACCTGGCAGCTGAACCCGGTCCAGGACCCCGTCGATCATCTCACCGACCTGGTGGTGCTCATGCGCCGGGGCCTCACCGTTCCGCTGCGCCTCTTTCCGGAAACCTCCCTGGCCTATGCCCGCAGCCGGCTGCAGAAAAAAAAGGCCGGCGCACAGGCCCTGGACGACGCCCGACGGGAATGGACGGGGTATCGTTACCCCGGGGAGGGCCAGGATCCCTACCTGCAGCTGGCCTTCAGGGATCGGGACGATGTCCTGGACCAGGACTTCGAGCAGCTCGCCCTGCGGGTCTTCCAGCCCGTGCTCAGCTGCCTGACAGAGGAGCCGGGGCAATGACTTTTCTGGACCGGGCACAGGCGAACCGCCCCTGGCCCAGGGTGGTTGTGTTGGGAGCGGGCTTTGCCGGACTCTGGGCCGCCAGGACCCTGGCCCGCTTCCAGTGCAGCGTGCTCATCCTGGACCGCAACAACTACCACACCTTTCTGCCGCTGCTCTACCAGGTGGCTGCCGCCGAGCTCGAGCCCGAGCAGATCGCCTTTCCCATCCGGGGCATCTTCCGGCGCCACCCCAACGTGGACTTTGCCATGAGCGAGGTGCAGGGGTTCGATCTCACCCGGCGCCTGGTCACGACCGACACCTACTCCTACCCCTACGACTACCTGGTGCTGGCCGCAGGGAGCATGACCCGCTTCTTCAACGTCCCCGGTGCCGCGGACTACGCCTTCCGGCTCAAGACCCTGGAGCAGGGCATCGCCCTGCGCAACCACATCCTGAGCTGTGTGGAACGGGCCGACCAGACCGGAGACCTCAGACTGCAGCGGCAGCTCCTGACCTTCACCGTGGTGGGCGGCGGCCCGACCGGCATCGAGTATGCCGGGGCCCTGAGCGAGCTGTTGCGGCGCCCTCTGGCACGGGACTACCCCAGGCTTGACCTTGGTGCGGCGCGCATTGTGCTCGTCGAGGCCCAGGATGGCCTGCTGCCCGGGTTTCCGGACAACCTGAGGCGCTATGCCCTCAGGCGTCTCAAGAGCAAGGGGGTCGAAGTGCACACCCGCTCCCAGGTGGTCACTGTCACCAGGGACAGGGTCGAGCTCCAGGGGCAGGAGCCCATCCTAACCGAGACAGTGGTCTGGACGGCAGGGGTCAAGGGCCAGTCCGTGGTCGCAGGGACAGGACTGCCGGTCACACCCGGAAACCGCCTCCGGGTCGAACCGACCCTGCAGCTCACCGGCCACCCGGAGGTCTTCGCTGCCGGGGATCTGTGCTCCGTGCAGCAGGGCGGTCGGGAGCTGCCCATGATCGCCCCGGTGGCCATCCAGCAGGGCCGGGCCGCGGCCCGGAACATCATGCGCCTGCACCGGGGGCGGCCCGCCCGGCCCTTTCGCTACCGCGACAAGGGAACCATGGCCACCCTGGGCCGCAACGCCGCAGTGGTCCGCCTGGGCAGACGGACCTTCACCGGTTTCCCGGCCTGGGTGCTCTGGCTCTTCGTCCACCTGCTCTACCTGATCGGATTCAGAAACCGCCTCATCGTGCTCATCACCTGGGCCTGGGACTACTTCCTGGTGGAACGCGCCGTGCGCCTCATCCTGCCCAAGGACCCGCCCTGGGTACGGCGGCAGCCGCCGCCGGACGACACGGACGGTGCCAAAGGAAAGGGCACGCGCAGCGTGCCCCTACGGAGGTAAACCCCGATCTGCCCGAATCCGGTAGGGGCACGTTGCACGTGCCCATCTTCCTCGCCCTCCGTCCACTCCGTCCACTGCCGAATTATCGCGCTCACTCCACGGTGATCCGCCACCGGCAAAAGTCCTCCTGTGGATGCTCGTCCGGCGGTGCATAGAGGCACGCGACCCTGATCCTCGGGTCGATCTCCCTGGCCATGCCCTCGAACTCGGCCCGGTGCATCTCCTTGCAGGGGTACTCCCCCAGGCCGCGCTCCAGACGCGCCACCTGGGGAGGACAGGACGGAACCCTGATATCGATGGCCCCGGGGCTCCTCTGCACCTCGTACCCGACGATGAGGTGCCAGGGATAGATCTCCAGCACCCGGGCAAAGCCCTCCAACCCTTTTTGGGTGATTGCAAAGCGCTTCTTCAGGTCCCGCACGGCCAGGGCGCCGGCCTTGCCCCAGACCCGCTCGTTCAGCCTGCAGGCCTCGTCCATGCCGTGGGTGTTCTCCACGTTGATGAACCAGAACGCGTCCACGACCCGGTAGGAGTGCAGCAAAAACTCCACGTACCTGATCAGATCATGCTTGTCCCACTCACTGAAATCGTTCATCGGTCTTCCCCCCGAAATGCAGATCAACAGTTTTGGATGGGCCTGGCCTTCCACATCTGGCTACGGCGTTTCCCCCCTTTCCACAACCGCCCACCTGGATGTTTCCCGGAACACCCCTCCGCCTGGAACCAGGGCGGGCATTGACCATGCCGCCTGAATTCCTTAGGACATTCTTTCCTTTTTCTGCCGGAATCCTTCCCTAACGCACGATCCAGGAAGAAGTCATGGAAACGCTACGCACCTTGCCCGGAGACGATGTCCGCCAGATCATGTGGCGGTTCGAGGACAGATTCGAGCTGCAGATGGCCATCCAGTCCGCCCGGGCCATTGCCCGCGGCGTGGTGGCGCGGCTGGTGGCCGACGGAGCCCGCAACACCCACGAGTGGACCGACCAGAAGGAGGAGCTGCTCAGGGCCTTTGACGACTCGGGGCTGACCGCCCTGTTCATGGACCCCTGCCACGGTGGGTACATCGAGGGGCCCAAGAACCTGGCCCTGGCCCTGGTGGCCTTCGAGCTGGCCTGGGTCGACGGCGGCGCGGCCACCTGCAGCCTGGCCGGCAACCTGGCCCTGGCCCCCATCCACGAAAAGGGCACCCCGGAGCAGAAGGACCGCTACATGCCCGCCTGCGTCCCCCCCCAGCCCGGCGAGGAGCGGACCATATGGCGGGGAGCCTTTGCCCTGACCGAGGCCCTGCCCTACGTGGGCGTGGACACCGGGGTGCTGGGCGGCAAGGTCCGAGTGGACCGCTGGGATGAAGGACAGGAGCCCCTGCTCCAGGTGGACAAGCGGGGCCGGTTCATTACCAACATGGACTTCGCCAACTTCGTCACCGCTGCGGTGGACTCTGCAGACGAACGTATCAAGGGCTCCTGCATGGTCATCCTGGAGGAGCAGGACCCCGGCATCTTCGACCGGGGTGCGCCCACCCTGAAGATGGTCCACCAGCTCTCCTCGACCCGGGACCCGGTCTTCAGCCTCTTGGTGCCGGCCAGCCGGATCATCGGGGGTTACACGGTCCAGGAGGGTGTCATCGTGCCCAACTTCAGCCACGGCGAGATCATCGGGGCGGTCTTTCACCGCACCCGCATCCCGGTGGGACTGATGACCTCGGCCAAGCTCCTCTCGGCCGTGGAACCGGTCATCCGCTACCAGCGCAGCCGTTTTCGCGGCGGGGACGCCTCCAGCCCCGGCACCCCGCGCTTCGAGCTCGGCCTGCAGCAGAAGGAGGACGCCCTGCACCGGCTGATAGATGTCTGGGCCACGGGCGAGGCCGGAGCCTCCCTCGGGTTCGAGGCCGCGCGCCTGGCCGACGCCTTCGACCCTGTCGAACGGGAGAAGGACAGGGTATTCGAGGAGCGCGCCGTCACTGGTTTGCGCAGGCAGATGACCGCCCTGCGCAAGGTCCAGAAAGACGCCGTGGAGTACGTCACCCTGACCGGGATCCCCGAGGGGGAGCGCGACCAGGACCGTTTCCAGGCCCTGGACAACGACCCCCTGGTCCGGTTCTCCGTGCTCGACGCCCTGTCCAACGTGCTCATCCCGGCCACCAAGCTGTGGAACACCGGACACGGGGCCACCACCATGCGCGAGGCCGTCAGCCTCATGGGCGGCTACGGGATCACCGAAGACTGCCCGGGCTTCCTGGGCCAGAAGTGGATGGACGCCCAGCTGGAGGCCACCTACGAGGGCCCGGAGGCAGTGCAGCGCCGCCACCTGAGCGTGACCATGACCAACGAGGTCTTCCTGGCCATGGTGCGCGCCTGGATCTCGGAGATGCGCGGCATCGCCTCGCAGTGGCCCGAGACCGGGGCCTGCTGCCTGGCCAGCGCCTTGGAGCTGTGGCTGATGACCCTGGAGCGGTTGCGCTCCTCAAAGGACGCCCTGGGCAAGCCCCTCTACCACGGCAAACGGCAGGGGCTGACCTTTGCCCTTTCTGATGCGCTGTGCTGGTTGCTGGCCTCGCGTTCGCTCATCCTGGACAGCTTGGAGCTGAAGAAGAAGGGTCCTGAGCACCCGGTGCTGGCCGAAGGCATCGAGGGGCTGCTCACCTTTTACGCCGACCTCTGCCATGTCCAGGTCGCCCGTGCCGCCGGGGAGTCCGGACGCATCTGCGCAGAGCTGACCTTTGGCTACCAGGACGGGCCCGGGGCCTCCGGGGGCTGTGCCGGGGACGAAGCTACCATACGCAGCGATTTTCCGGAGTACGCCAGGCTCAGGCTGGATGTGGACGCCTGCCTGAGCGGATCCCGGCTGGCCAAGGACAGGGCCGCCCAGGCCCTGACCCAGGTCATGATCCCCGAGGCCCTGGACTACCCCGTGTAGGCGCTTTCAGATAACGTCCGTGAGCCAGGAGTTTCCCGTGTCCGAAGCAGCACCACAGGCCGACGTCCAACGGCAGACCATGGAGGTGGACATCGCCTGTGTGGGTTTTGGTCCGGCCATGGGCGGGTTCCTGACCACCCTCTCCCGGGCCTTGACAGGCGATGACGGCACCCCGCTCATCGAGAGCCGGGTCATGCCGGGCATGCCCCCGCAGGTCATCTGCTACGAGCGGGCCGACGACATCAGCTACGGAGTGTCCGGGGTGGTCACCCGGGCCCGCGCCATCCGCCTCTCCTTTCCCGGCCTGGACCCTGCCGACATACCCATGACCACCCAGGTCGGCAACGAGAAGGTGGTCCACCTGCTCGACCCCCTGGGGGCCAGCCGGCGTTCGAAACCGCTGCGCCTGGTGGAGCGGGTCCTGCGCCCCGCCTCACGGGCGCACGCCATCGAGCTGCCCTACATCCCTTCGTTTCTGGCCAAGCACCAGGGGCTGGTCACCTCCATCGGGCAGTTCAACCAGTGGGTGGGTTCCAATGTGATGGCCTCCGGCACGGTCCAGATCTGGCCCGGGACCCCGGTCAGCGCCCCCCTTGTCGAAGACGGAGCGGTCGTGGGCATCCGGCTCAGCGACCAGGGCACGGACAGAAAGGGCAACCCCGAGGCCGGGTACATGCCGGGCATGGACATCCGGGCCGACCTGACCGTGGTCGGCGACGGACCTGTCGGCCCGGTGGGACGACAGCTGGACCAGCACTTCGGCCTGCCGCGGGGGCACCACCAGCGCGAGTGGGCCCTGGGCATGAAGATGGTCGTGGACCTGCCCGAGGACTGCGGGCTTGCGCCGGGCACCGTGCTGCACACCCTGGGATACCCCGAGCCGGAGATCTTCGGCTTTCTGTACGTCTACCCAGACAGGGTGGCCTCACTGGGCATCTTCATCCCCTCCTGGCTGGACTGCCCCGTGCGCACGGGCTACCGCTACCTGCAGCACTGGATGCGCCACCCCTACCTCTGGAAGCACCTCAACGGCGGCAGCCTCCGCTCCTGGGGAGCCAAATCCCTGCAGGAGTCGGGCAAGCGGGGGGAGCCTTTCCTGGTTGGCGACGGGTACGCCCGCATCGGCGAAGGGTCGGGAAGCACCAACGTGCTCACCGGCTCCGGTGTGGACGAGGCGTGGGCCACCGGGGTGATGCTGGCCGAGGGTGTGCTGGAGCTCCTGCAGAACGGGCAGCCCTTCAGCAGGGAGAACCTGGAAAGGGTCTATGTGGACCGCCGGCGTTCCAGCAGCCTGGAAAAGGAGTCCCGGGCCTCGGCCCGGGCCAGGGACGGCTTCCAGCATGGGATGCTCCGAGGGTTGACCGGCATGGCCCTGACCGGTGTGACACAGGGAAACCTGTACTGGCCGGGGGAATCGAAACGGACACACGAACGCATCCCCAGCCTGGAGAAGTACTACAGCGGGCACATCCCAGCACAGGAGATCGAGCAGATCAGGCAGCGCTGCACAGCCGCCGGGACCCCGCTGCACGACGCCCTGATGGAACGCATGGGCTGGCCGTTGGTCGAGCACGACGGCCGGCTGCTCGTGTCCCATCAGGACGCCCTGCTCCTGGGCGGCAAGGTCCAGGCCCCTCCCGGGTATGCAGACCATGTCGTCTTTGTGGACCCGGAGACCTGCCTGGCCTGCGACACCAAGACCTGCATCGAGATGTGCTCGGGCCAGGCCATCACCGCCAACCCCGAAGGCGGGGTGCCCCTGTTCGACCGCGAGAAGTGCGTGCATTGCGGGGCATGTCTCTGGAACTGCTCCAAGCCGCACCCATCCGACCCTGAACGGACCAACATCGAGTTCACGGCCGGGGCGGGAGGCTTTCATTCGGCTGAAAACTAGTTCTCCAAGAATTTGATCGCTTGTTGCATGACAAGAAAGAAGCGTTTCACTCGTGGCAAAATTTTTCGGTAAGGTAACACCCGACATTTTCTCGCACACAAGCATCGAGGAAAAAGACATACGCAACACTAGCAGCTTCGCATTTGCCGGAGCCGGGGAACGCCCCTTCCGGAGGAGGATCGTATGAGCAATGGCTATCACATCGTGGTCTGCGGGGGCATCGTCCCCGACCCCCTGCAGAGCCTCGAGCCGGTGCAGGGCCAAAGCGGCCCGGCCCTGAAGAACGAGATGATGCTGCCCGCGGTCCTGGACCCCTGGGCGGCCCATGCCCTGTTCGAAGCAAACCACCTGGCCCGCTCCTTCCCGGGAAGCCGGGTCTGGCTGGTCAGCCTCGGCCCCAAGGCCAAGCTGCAGCAGGTCATGATGACCGTGGGCCAGAAGGTGCCCTTTGAGCTGGTGGTGCTGGACGGTCCGGCCAGCGGCTTTACCGAGGCCCAGGAAACCGCCGAAGCCCTGGCCCGGGCGGTGGAGTCCATTGCCGACCTGGACAAGGACCGGATGCTGCTCTTCGGCGGCTGGCAGTCCGCCTCCCGGGGAGCGGGCGCCACCATGCAGATCCTGGGGGAGCTCCTGGGGGTCACGGACCAGTTCCAGGGGGTGGATTCCCTGACCGTGCACGGGGACGGTTCCTTTTCCGTGCTCGAGCGCATCGAGGGTGGAAGCTATCTGCAGTCGACATGCGCCGGGCCTCCGGCCGTGCTGGGCTGGGCCACGGGCTCCCTGCCCGAGCCCCCCAACAACCCCCAGGTGGGCATGCAGAACATGCGGCTGGTCATGCCCGCCCTGCAGAAAGCCGCCCCCGCCCCGGTGGGTGCAGAGGGAGTGACCTTCGCCACTGTGGAGCGTCCCGGGCACCGGCGCGAAACCCGTATCGTCAAGGACACCCCGGTGGAGGAGATCGCCCGGGAGATCGCGGAGTGGGTCAAGAGCTGAGCCGGTCCTTGACGCATCTTTTCTGACCCCAAGCACGACGAGGTCGACCATGAGTAGCATATTGTTCCTGGCCCACACCGAAGCGGACGGCGGCCTTTCCAAGACGACCAGGGAAGCCCTGTCCGGGGCCATGACCCTGGCCAGGCACCTCCAGGCGGAGCTCACGGCCGGGCTGATCGGGGAGGATGTCTCCGCTGCCGCCGACTCCATTGCCACAAGCCCGGCCACGACCTTTCTGGCCGTCCAGGGAGAGGACTTTGCCCAGCCCCGCTACGCCAGCGACGCTGTTGCGGCAGAGGCGCTGTGCCGGGAGTGCGCGGCCGAGATCGTCATCGCCCCGGCGACCTCCCGGTTCAGCAGGGTCCTGCCCGGTGTGGCCCACCGCCTGGGGGGGAGGGCCGACACCCAGGTCACGGGCCTGACCGCTGAAGACGGCGCCCCGGCCATCATCCGCTGGTTCTACCGGCAGCGCATGCTGGCCAGCATGACCCGCACCCAGCGCCCCTGGATCATCACCATCGCTCCCTGCTGCTTCCTCCCAGCCGAGGACCTGAGCGGCGAGGCAACCATCACCACCCTGTCCGTGGACCTGCCGGATGACGCCAGGCGGACCCGCGTTGAGGGCATCCAGGCCCCGGCGGCCAGCGAGCAGACCATCCGCCCCGACGCCGACCTCCTGTTCGTGGCCGGGGCCGGCTGGACCAAGAAGCAGCCCGACGGCCAGGCCCACATCGCCGAGGCGGAGCAGACCATCCTCGCCTTCCTGGACAAAGCCAAGGCCTCGCTGGGCAGCAGCAAGTCCCTGGTGGACCTGAGCGGCGAAGGACAGGCCGTGCTGCCCTTCATGACCCACCTGCACCAGGTGGGACAGACCGGGTCAACCCCCCGCCACCCCAAAGGGCTCTCCACCTGCTGCCACGGGGAGGAGCCCCACGTGGTGGGCTGGCGGTTCATCACCGAGCGCCGGGCCATCAACCTCGACCCCAACTGCGGCTGGGCCCAGGGCAAGGC
>CAZUBS010000017.1:5302-13035 GCA_964618595.1 uncultured Desulfohalobiaceae bacterium | reverse complement strand
GCTTTTGAGGATCGGGGCCTCGAATTCGTCCGGGGTGGGCAGGTTCCCCGGGTAGACTGCATAAAAATCTGACTCAGCCACTGTGCGGACGGCCAGGCGCACGTCGTCGACCATCTGGCCCAGGTTGTGCTCAACGGTCAAAAACCTCTTTCCAGACCTGGCCAGCTCGAGCAGGGCTTCTCCAGGGAACGGGTAGAGTGTCTTGGGCCGGAACAACCCCACCTTGTGCCCCTGGTTCCTGAGCTTGCGGATGGCGGACTTGGCAATGCGCCCGATGGATCCGTAGGCACAGACCACCAGGTCCGCACCATCGGTCTCAAAGGTCTCGTAATCGACCAGGCCCTGCCAGTTCTCGTACTTGGCCTGCAGCTTCTTGTTCTGCCCGGCCAGGGCCCCCTCCTCCAGGAACAGGGACTTGATCAGCCGTTTCTCCCGGTTGTCCCTGCCGTTCAGGCACCACTCCCGACCCGCCTCCGGGTCGATTCCCTCTGGAACCCAGGGGGTTATGGGCTCCTTCATCTGCCCCAGGATGGCATCGCCCAGGACCAGCACCGGGGTGCGTTGGGCAAAGGCCAGGTCAAAGGCCTGGATGGTCATGTCGTAGGCCTCCTGCACAGTGCCCGGGGCCAGGACCAGCACCCGGTAGTCTCCGTGCCCGCCCCCCCGGGTGGACTGGTAGTAGTCCCCCTGGGAAGGACCGATGTCACCCAGCCCAGGCCCCCCGCGGTTCATGTTCACGATGACCCCGGGGAGCTCGGAGCCGGCCATGTAGGATATGGCCTCCTGCTTGAGGGATATGCCCGGGCTGGAGGAAGATGTCATGGCCCTGATTCCAGCAGCCCCCGCCCCCAGAAGCATATTGGCCGCACCCACCTCGCTCTCGGCCTGGACAAACTCGCCGCCGGCCTTGGGAAGGGCCCCGGACATGTACTCGGGAATGTCGTTCTGCGGTGTTATGGGGTAGCCGAAGAAACACCGGCATTTGGCTGACAGGGCGCCGTGGGCGATTGCCTCGTTGCCTTTGATGAAAATTTTCCCTGGTTGGGTGCTCATTCTTCCCCCCCCTTTTTCTTTGGGGTGCGGTAGACAGTGATGGCCAGGTCAGGACAGATCACGGCACAGGCTGCACACCCCGTGCACTTTTCCTGCGCATCCGAAACCACTTCCGCGATCTTGTACCCCCCGGTGTTGAACCGGTCCGACTGCACGATAATACCGACGGGGCAGACTGTGGTGCACAACAGGCAGCCCTTGCAGCGCTCCTCCTGGATAGCGATTCTGGACATGGATTGCTCTCCTGAAAAATTGGTATACCAACTCGGGGATCTTTCCCATTCCTGCAGCACCGGATGCTCGTTGCCCTCCCAGAGGCACTGCCCCTGAAACGCTCTGCACCCCGCACCCGGGCTGGCGATCATACCCCAAATCCTCCCACAAGACAAAATCTTCCCCGCAGCCTTGTTCGCCTCCAGCCGCCGGCTCAGAGGATGAGCATGGCATCGCCGTAAGAGTAGAAGCGCATTTTTTCCGCAACAGCCGTTTCGTAGGCCCGAAGGATATTCTCTTTGCCGGCAAAGGCGGAGACCATCAGGATCAATGAGGATCCAGGCAGATGGAAGTTGGTCACCAGATGGTCAACGGCCTTGAATGCAAACCCAGGGTAGATGAACAGGTCTGTCCACCCGGCACAGGCCTGGAAGCTCCCGTAGCGCTGCATGACCGTTTCCAGAGTCCGCACCGTGGTGGTGCCAACGGCCACGATCGGCCGGCCGGCCTTGCGCGCCGATTGCAGGGCAGCTGCGCTCCTTTCACCGACCTCAAAGTACTCCTGGTGCATGCGGTGCTGCCTGACGTCCCTGGACCTGACCGGACTGAAGGTCCCATAGCCCACGTAGAGGCTGACTTCCGCCCACCCGACCCCTTGTGCACCGAGAGTTTGGATGAGCTGCGGGGAAAAATGCAGACCCGCTGTGGGGGCGGCCACCGACCCTGATTTCTCCCTGTCGGCATACACGGTCTGATAACGGTCTCTGTCGCCACCCTCATCCTTGCGCCGGATGTAGGGGGGGAGAGGGACGCGGCCGGACTCTTCCAGACTGTCCTCGAGGTTGCCCCGCCAGGTCAGCCTGCCCCGGATCCTGCCGTACTCGAGACGCTCGGACACCGTGAGCACCAGGGATTTTCCGAACACAATGCGCTGCCCGGGCCGGGTTGCCCTGGAGGACTTGAGCAGCCCCTCGACCTCTGCCTGCCCGTTCCTCTCCCCGGACACCGACCGGATCACGGGCAACGGGGTGAGCAGCAAAAACTCCACCGCACCCCCTGAATCCTGCTTGCGCCCCTGCAGGCGCGCCGGCACAACCCGCGTGTTGTTGGCCACCAGCAGGGACTGCGGGGGCAGATGCCGGCCGATATTCCTGAAGGTGGTCAGGGTACACCGCCCCGTGCCCCTGTCCAGCACCATCAGCCTTGATTCCTCCCTGACACCGGCAGGGTACTGGGCCACGTACTCTTCAGGGACGTCCACAGCGTAGGCCTGAAGGTCGAACGCGTCTGGAATGTCCTTCATTAACCTCTCCGTTTCGCAGGCAAGTGGGCATGTTCAGCTTTGAGCCGCAGCATCACGGCCCACCGTGCACGGTTTGCAGTTTCACGTATCCTGGGATAGAAAGTATGCACAGGCAACCATTGACTCGGAAGAGCCATAAAAATCGGGACCTTTCCCCGAGGACATCATGAGCAGAGCACTGATTTTCCTGACCCTGGCCCTTCTGTTGCTGCCGTCCTGCGCGACCTTCGAAAGGACGAAGCGTTCATCCCCGGGCGATGCGTCGCGAACTGCCGCCCAGAGCCGTCCCTCACCCCGCTACCTCGACTTCGACGACATCCTGCTGCCCCGGGAGATGGACCTTGTGACCGACAAGTCCCTGCTCTTAGAGACACCAGGTGTCAAGGCCGGCCTCCTGGTCTTCCGGGGCCGTGTCCAGCCGGCCTCCCTGTTCGAGTTCTTCATGACCAACATGCCCAAGGACAACTGGCAGCTGCGCAGCTACTTCAAGTACAACCCCTACATCATGGTGTTTGAGAAACCCGACCGGGACTGCGTGATCAGCCTGGAGGAGGGCGCGCTCCGCACCGAGCTCCAGATCTGGGTCACGCCGCGCTACAGCGGAGCAATGGAGCAGCCCGGCGAAACCATCCTGACCCGCTGATGTACCCGCACTGCATCTTCCCCCATGCCTCGGGCAGGTTCATTCAGCTGGGGGTGACGGGCAGCATCGCCGCCTACAAGGCCTGCGACCTGGTCAGGTTCTGGTCCAGGCAGGCCCTGACGGTCGGGGTCACCTTGACCGAAGCTGCTGCACGCTTCATCACCCCGCTCACCTTTCAGGCCCTGGGTGCTGCTCCTGTTCACAGCGCCATGTTTGCTCCATCCACCACCTCCTTTGCCCATCTTGAGCCGGGGCGCCAGGCCGACTGCTTTGTGGTGGCGCCCGCCACGGCCAACTGTCTGGCCCGCCTGGCCCACGGCCTGGCCGACGACCTCCTGAGCTGCCAGATCCTTGCCTTTTCCGGCCCCCTGGTCATTGCCCCGGCCATGAACCCCGCCATGTGGAGCCATCCAGCGACCCGGGACAACTGGGAGCGGCTGCTCCAGCGTGGGGCCCTCGGAGTCGAGCCGGAGGAGGGCGACACCGCGTGCGGCGACCAGGGCCGGGGGCGTCTGGCCGAGCTGGGCCGCGTCCACCTCCAGGTCATGAAGGCCCTGGCGCCGCAGGACCTTGCCGGGAGCCGCGTTCTGGTCACGCTCGGCCCCACCCGCGAACCCTGGGACGGGGTCCGGGTCTGGACCAACCCCTCCAGCGGGCGCATGGGTGCAGCCGCTGCTCTGGCCGCCTGGTGCCGCGGCGCTCAGGTGGACGCCGTTTGCGGACCGGTCTCCCCCTGGCTGCCCCGGGAGATCAGCTCCCATCCGGTACGTTCTGCCCGGGAAATGCACGACTGCTGCCTCGACCTCTGGCCCGGCGCTGATCTGGGATGCCTGAGCGCTGCCGTGTGCGACTTCCACCCCGTTGCCCGTGCCGGCGGGAAATTTAAAAAGGCAGAGGCCCCGGGTGGTTTTTCGCTCGAGTTTCACCCCAACCCGGACATTCTTCTCGCCCTTGGCCGCGCCAAGACCAGGCAGCAGAAGCTGATCGGCTTTGCAGCCGAAACAGGCCCGGACCTGACCTCCTCCGCCCGCGACAAGCTGAAGGCCAAGAACTGCGACCTGGTCCTGGCCAACCAGGTAGGGGAGGGCAAGGGCTTTGGCACAGACACAGGGTGCATGCTCGCGGTGGACCGCACAGGGCACGAGGAGACCTGGCCCGTGCTGACCAAGCCCGAGATCGCCTGGAGGATGTGGGATTGGATATCAGGCATGTAGACTGCCCCGGCACCCTGCGCTGCTGGCGATCGCTCGGTCTGCGGCACATTCTTTTGCCCGCGGGTGGGTCTGCTCCGGGAAATGCCACCGCACCTCCCTCGATTGCTGCTGCTTCTTCTGACTCCTGCGAGAATTTGATACAGCGGGCACGCCAGCGGCTCAACCCTCCCCACGACCAGGTCTGGACCTACTGGGAACTGCCCATGGACCTGAGTGAGAGCCCAAGCCCTGAGCGACGAAAGCTGTGGCGCAGGATGCTCAAGGCCCTGGCCCTGCCCCGCGGCCGCATCCTGTTCTGGCCGATGTCCCTCCCCGGCCGGGCCGGCCCGGACCCAAGAACCGACCTCTTCTGGGACGGCGTGAAGGAATCCGGCACTCAGACAGTGGTCTGCTTTGGCCGCCGGGCCTTTGCCCACCTCTTTCCCGACCGTGACTTCAGCTCCGCTGCTTTTACTCTTGAAGGGCGAACCATCCAGCCGCTGCCTGGGCCGGAGGACATGCTGCCCGACAACCGGGAAGCCAAAGCCATTGTCTGGAACAAACTCCTTGAACTGGTCACAAGATCTCCCCAATCATCCTGAACAAACTGGAGCGCATCATGACCGTCCTGGTCACCGGGGCTGCGGGATTCATCGGGTTTCACCTTTCCCGGCGACTGCTCGAAGAAGGGCACAGGGTCGTGGGCCTGGACAACCTGACACCCTATTATTCGGTTTCCCTGAAACAGGACCGTCTCAAAATTCTCGAACACTTCCAGTCTTTTACCTTTGCCCACACCGACCTCGTGGAAAAAGTCCCCCTGACCGAGCTCTTTGCCACCCACGCCTTCAGCCATGTCGTCAACCTGGCCGCCCAGGCCGGGGTCCGCTACAGCCTGGAGCACCCCGATTCCTACATCCAGTCCAATATCGTCGGCTTTTGCAACCTCCTCGAGTGCTGCAGGCACCACCCTGTGGAGCACCTGGTCTTTGCTTCCTCCAGCTCGGTGTATGGCCTGAACACTGCAATGCCCTTCAGCGTGCACCACAACGTAGACCATCCCATCAGCCTCTACGCTGCCAGCAAGAAATCCAACGAGCTCATGGCCCACAGCTACAGCTACCTGTACGACATCCCCTGCACCGGACTGCGTTTCTTCACGGTTTACGGTCCCTGGGGACGGCCCGACATGGCCCTGTTTCTCTTCACCCGGGCCATTCTGGAAGACCGTCCCATCAGTGTCTTCAACCACGGGCGGATGAAACGCGACTTCACCTACATCGATGACATCGTCGAAGGTGTGGTCAGGGTCATGCAACACCCCCCCGTTGCCAACCCAGAATGGTCAGGCCTCACTCCGGATCCAGGGAGCAGCCCTGCAAGATACCGGCTGTATAATATCGGCAACAACAACTCCGTAGAACTCGAACACTTCATCACAGTCATCGAACAATGTCTGGGGCGAAAGGCAAAGCGAAATTTTCTTCCCTTGCAGCCGGGAGACGTGCCCAACACCTATGCGGATGTCGACGACTTGATCCGCGACGTCGGCTTCAAGCCCGGCACTCCTATTGAAGAAGGTGTCCAGGCCTTTATCGACTGGTACAGGGCCTACTACACTGTCTGAAAGAGCACTGGTATTGACAGAAGATACGTCTCATTTTAAAGCGGATTCTTCTTTGCTGGACAGCAGAAAACCCGTTGCCAACCCGAGCCAGGAGATGCAATTCACACCCCTCAAGCATGAAATGGAGACTGTCTTCACTTCCATTCAGGAGTCCAGTGCCACCGGCGAGATGCCTGACCTGAAGCACATCGACCAGTTCCTCCGGCTGTGCCGCCAAATGCACAGTCAGGCCGAGGAGGCCTGGGAAGGGGAGTCGGAAGACTTTCTGCATTTGGCCCTGCAGCTGCAAAAGGCCGTCAAGAACAGCGACATTCCCGGAGCCATCCTGCTCATCGAATCCCTGGACGACGCCCGATTGTTCTGTCACCAGAACTTCGCGTCCTGATGTTTCCCGTGAAACATGTGCTGGTGGATGGCCACGGCTTCGCCTGGGCATGAACGCCCACGGCCTCCAAGTAATGGCTGTCAACAGCCCTTGAACCGGGTTTTCTTCTTTTCTCCACGACTTCACACCCTTTGCAACGAGCCAGGCCTGGGGCAGGGCATCGCTCTGTTCAAAGCCGGCCCTTTGTGGTAGGTGACTCCCAACCCGGCCGCGACCGCAACAACGCAAGGCCGCACAGCCCGCACCGGGAACTTCACACCGATGGAGAGACCCACCATGAAGAGCGACCCCGCTGCCCCTGAGGCCGGCTTTGAAGCACACCCCCGGCACACCAGGCGGGTCATTGTCATAGCCAACCAGAAGGGTGGAGTGGGCAAGACCACCACAGCCGTCAACCTGGCCGCCTCCATGGCCGCCATGGAGAAGCGTGTCCTGCTTGTGGATTGCCACCCTAAGGCCAATGCTACCAGCGGCCTCGGGGTTGTCGCCTCTGAAGACAGGGAGGATGTCTACTCCATCCTGTTCAACCCCAAGTCCATCAACCAAGGCATCCACGAAACACATCTCCCATATTTGAGTGTCATACCATCCACCCCCAACCTTGTCGGCGCGGAGCTGGAGCTGGTTGACAAGCTTGGAAGGGAGTTCTTCCTCCGGGAAGCGTTGCAGGAGCTGAGCGAGCCCTTTGACTTCATTCTTCTTGACTGCCCACCGTCTCTTGGCCTGGTCACGGTCAACGCCCTGTGCGCCTCCACCGAACTGATAGTCCCCCTGCAGTGCGAGTACTACGCCATGGAAGGCATGGCCCACCTCATGCGCACCTACGACCTGGTCCGCAAGCGACTCAATGACCAGCTGGGATTTCTCGGCGTCGTGCTGACCATGTACGATGTGCGCAACAAGCTTTCCCACCAGGTCGCGGAAGAGGTGCGCGCCCACTTCCCCGACAGGACTTTTAAATCCGTTATCCCGCGAAACGTCAGGCTTTCCGAGGCTCCAAGCTATGGCAAGCCCGCCCTGTGCTACGACTACCGGTCCAAGGGAACCCAGGCCTATCTCGCCCTGGCCCAGGAGCTGGTGCGCACTGCGGCGGTGTAACGTTCCGGTCCATCCGGTCTGAGCGTACTTTTTTCACGGAATTCCCGGTATCTGAAAGAGGCCGTGGGGGTCCGTGGCCAGCCAGAATGAAAGTGCGTCGCGTCCCTCACTCTCACAGTGCCCATCTTGTACCGATCGTTCATGCCGACCCCTGACCACCACTGTCTAGCTCCGACTGAAACGTCCCCCCGGCACCTTCCGGGATCAAGAGACCGTCC
>CAZUBS010000017.1:0-5202 GCA_964618595.1 uncultured Desulfohalobiaceae bacterium | reverse complement strand
GCAATGTGGTCCTTGAAGTGGCGCTTGATGATCCTGGCTTTGCACTGCCGGCACTCGAAGCTCACCAGCCCCCCAAGGTTGGCTGCGGTCAGCCTGAACTTTCTGGGCTCGTCCTGTTGCCAGTCCTCCGTGGTTTCTCCGCACTCCCCGCAGGTCACATCCATGTCAACGGGGTATCGGAAATCCCAAAATTTTTTAAGGTTTTCCCAATCACCGATCGGTTCCGGCCTCTCCTGGTGGTGCGCTCGCTCGCGGGTCTCGACCTGTTCCACATGGTGTGAAACCTTCTTCCACAGCGCAAGGGGAACGAACACGCCGACCGGATTTCCCGTAGCATCGTACAATGCCTGCAGAATCTGAGCAGACTTGGCCATCTTTTATTTCTCCCTGTTTTGAGGTAACCATCTCCACTGCGTCACAGACAGGCCCGTGCAGACCAATCAGGACCACCGGCGAGAGGAGTGAACCATGACGGCAGCAACCCGAGGCCTGGGCAAGGGCCTGGACGCCCTGCTCAAGGGCTATGGCCCCACGCAGGGCCAGCAACCGGAAATACAACACCTTCCCCTTGACGTCATCACTCCCAACTCGGAGCAACCCCGCCAGGAGTTCAATAGTGCCTCCCTCCAGGAATTGGCGCAATCCATAAAAAGTCAAGGCGTGCTGCAGCCCATCCTGGTCCGAAAAAGCAAGATACAGCCCGGCACCTTTGAAATCGTGGCTGGGGAGCGTCGCTGGAGGGCGAGCCGGATTGCCGGTCTTGCGGCCATACCTGCCCTGATCCGTGAAATTTCAGACCACGATGCCCTGGTTGTGGCCCTGGTCGAGAACCTCCAGCGTGAAGACCTCAACCCCATTGAAGAAGCCGAGGCCCTGTCCCGTCTCAAGTCCCAGCTGGACGTCCAGCAGGATGAGCTGGCCAGGCGTGTCGGAAAGAGCAGGCCGGCTGTGGCCAACACCCTGCGCCTCCTGCAGCTCGAGGAGGACATCCGGGAGCAGATCCGCTCCGGAGCGCTGAGTGCTGCCCACGGACGCACCTTGCTGGGTGTGGGTGACCCTGCGGTCCGCCATCAGGTTTTCAGCCATGTCATGAAAAAAGGGCTCTCGGTCCGTGAGCTTGAATCCATCGTCTCCACCTGGAAAGGCTCCGGCCGGCTGCCCCGGGCCATGGGACAGAGGCCCGAAAGGACCAAAAATGACTTTGCCGCCTCACTGCAGCGCTCACTTTCAAGCTCACTGGGGTCGCGGATCAAGGTCTCAGGCACAGAAGCCAAGGGCAGGATAACCCTGTCCTATGCCTCACAGCAGGAGCTGCAAAAAATTTTGAAGCTTCTCGACGCACCGAAGAGCCATGTTTCACATGAAACATACCATGGACAGTAAAACCGCAATGCCTGATGAACGTGTAAGCAATGACAGCATTGCCGAAGCCGTTGACCTGCTCCGGGGGCACCCCGTCCTGGTGGTCGGGGATGTCATGCTGGACGAATACCAGACCGGGACGGTCGAGCGGATCTCCCCCGAGGCACCGGTGCCGGTGGTGCGCATCGAGTCGGAACGGTACACCCTCGGGGGGGCGGCCAATGTGGCCTGGAACATACGCTCCCTTGGCGGCACCCCCCAGCTGATAGGAATCTGCGGCGAAGACAGAGCAGGGCGCCACCTGCAACAGCTGCTCGATGCCCACGGGGTCGCGCACCACCTGATCCCCAGCAGGGGCCGCAACACCACGGTCAAAACCCGGATTCTTGCTCAGGGGCAGCAGATCGTCCGTATCGACAGGGAAACCACCGACAGCGTCGACGGCCGGGCAGCCACGGCTCTGCTGGACCATATCCACCGGATCGGGGCCGGTCACGGCGTGGTCCTGGTCTCTGATTATGGCAAGAAAGTTGTCACACAGCAGCTTTTCCAGGCACTCAGGGAAACCGGGAGTGAGCAGCAGCGCATCCTTGTGGATCCCAAGGTGAGGAACTTTGATCTGTACCGGAATGTCCACTGCCTGACCCCCAATGCACAGGAAGCCGGTCAAGCAGCGGGCCTGCGCATCTCTTCCAGGGAAGACGTGGTCACGGCCGGGTCGCGCATCCTGAAGCAGACCATGGCCCGCAATCTGCTCGTCACCCTGGGGGGGCAGGGCATGGCCCTTTTTCAGGACGATGGCCCGATCTGGCATATTCCCACGGCGGCCCGCAATGTTTATGACGTGACAGGGGCTGGAGACACGGTCATCGCCACCCTTGCCCTGGCCTTGAGTGCCGGGCTCGGGACGCTTACCGGCTCCATCGTGGCCAATTTCGCCGCAGGCTTGGTCGTAGCCCAGGTGGGCACCGCCGTGGTCTCACCTGAGGAGCTCAAAGCCTCCATTGTCAGTGAGAGATTCCCTGTCATCGAGAGCTGGAGCGGGTAGACCGAACCGAACTCAGGGCAGAGGTAATTTCCGGCCTCATGCCCTTTCCCGGCCTTTGTCCGTGAACTTAAGTAGCAAGCACACATCAGGAGAAAATACAGATCATGGCCCAGAAGCAGCTCAAAATCCCCAAAAATATCCCCGATGTCGTTCTCAATCCCAACGCCGGTATCGTCCTCACCAAGCGCTATCTGCGCAAGGGGCCCGACGGACAGCCCATCGAGACCCCGCAGCAGCTCTTCTGGCGCGTTGCTGCGACCATTGCCCGGGAAGAGGAAAAGTATTCCAAGTCCACCGAATCTGTCAGGAAGCTGGCCGTGGACTTCTACGAGATGATGGTCGGCTACCGGTTTCTCCCCAACTCCCCGACGCTGATGAACGCCGGCACCGAGCTGGGGCAGCTTGCAGCCTGCTTTGTCTTGCCGGTTGGAGATTCCATCGAGGAAATTTTCGACGCCATCAAATACGCAGCCCTGATCCACAAATCAGGCGGCGGCACGGGCTTTTCCTTCTCCCGGCTCCGCCCGCAGGAGAGCCGGGTGGGGACAACCGGCGGGATCGCATCCGGGCCCATCTCCTTTTTGCGCATCTTCAACACCGCCACAGAGCAGGTCAAGCAGGGCGGCACCAGGCGCGGCGCCAACATGGGCATCCTCAAGGTCGACCACCCGGACATCCTCGACTACATCCGGGCCAAGGAGCGCGAAGGCCACCTGAACAACTTCAACCTCTCCGTGGCCCTGACCGAAGAGTTCATGCAGGCGGTGGAAAAGGGTGAAGAGTACCCGCTGATCGCCCCCCATACCGGCCAGGAAAAAGACAGGCTCAATGCCCGCGATGTTTTTTCCCTGCTGGTGCAGAAGGCATGGGAATGCGGCGACCCCGGGATAATCTTTCTGGACAGGATCAACCGGGACAACCCCACCCCCGGACTTGGGGAGATCGAGAGCACCAACCCCTGCGGCGAGCAGCCTCTGCTGCCCTATGAGGCATGCAACCTCGGTTCCATCAACCTGGCAACCTTTTTCGATCCCGCCGCCGAGGGGGGTGTCGACTGGGAGGAGCTGAAACGTGTGGTTCACCTCAGCGTCCGCTTCCTGGACAATGTCATCGACGCCTCCAGATACCCCATCCCCCAGATCACTGACATGGTGCACAAAAACCGCAAGATCGGGCTCGGAGTCATGGGCTGGGCCGACCTGCTGTTTCAGCTCGACACCCCCTACAACAGCCAGCACGCCCTGAACCTGGCCGAGGAGGTCATGTCCTTCATCCAGAAGGAATCCAGGAGCGCCTCCAAGCTGCTTGCCAAGGAACGGGGTCCGTTCCCGGCCTATGCAGAGTCTGTCTTTGCCGAGCAGAATCTGGGACCGTACCGCAACGCCACCACGACCACCATCGCCCCCACCGGAACCCTGTCCATTATTGCGGGATGTTCCTCAGGGGTGGAGCCGTTGTTCGCCCTGAGCTTTGTGCGTCAGGTCATGGACGGCGAGCGCCTGCTCGAGTCCAACCCCCACTTCGAGCAGGCCCTCAAGGCGTCCGAGAGCTACAGTCCAAAGCTGGTGCAGGAGGTTGCGGAAAGGGGGAGCATTCAGCACATGGACTATCTCCCCCAAACCCTCAGGGAGGTCTTTGTCACGGCCATGGACATCGAGCCGCTGGCCCACCTGAAGATGCAGGCCGCATTTCAGAAACACACGGACAATGCGGTTTCCAAAACAGTCAATCTCCCGTCCGACGCGACCAAGGAGGACATCTGGCAGATCTACTGGCTGGCCTACGAGCTGGGGTGCAAGGGCGTGACTGTTTACCGGGACGGCTGCCGGGCAGGGCAGGTTCTGAGCACGGGCTCTGAAAAACAGGCCGCCGGCACGGCGGGAGAGCGTTGTGCGGCAACACCGGTCAGGGAACGTCCCGACGTGGTCTACGGGTTTACCCAGAAGGTCAAGACCGGGCTGGGCGTCCTCTATCTGACCGTCAACGAGGTCGAGGGCGAGCCCTTTGAAATCTTTGCCACCATCGGACGTTCCGGACGGTCCATCACGGCCAAGGCCGAGGCCATCGGGCGGCTGGTGTCCCTGGCCCTGCGCTCGGGCATCCCCGTGGAGGAGATCGTCGGACAGCTCAAGGGGATCGGCGGCGAGCATCCTGTCTTTCAAAAGAAGGGCATGCTGCTGTCAATCCCCGATGCCATGGCCTGGGTCCTGGAGACACGCTACCTGCAAGGCGGAAAGGTCCGCAAACCCGGGAACGACCTCAAGCAGCCGGTTTGCCCGGAATGTGGCCAGGAGCTCATCTTTCAGGAGGGCTGTTTCATCTGCCAGGGGTGTGGCTTCACAAAGTGCGGCTGATAACCGCGATGCATGGATTGCCGGTCCTCCTGCCCCAAGGTGTGCAAAGAGTCCTCCCAGACGGTCAGGGACACGGCTGAGGCCAATGCCGAGCGAAAAACGTACCGCGCTTGTTGTGGACGGTGTCCACATCTCCAGGGATGCCTTGAGCACCCTGTTGCAATCCCTTGGCTTCAACCAGGTTGAGGAGGCGGACAGCGGGCGACAAGCAATTGAAAAGCTCAATAAAAACAGTGAAATAAGCCTTGTAGTCTCAGAATGGAAGCAAGCCAGACTCCACGGTCCCGACCTGTTGCGGCACATCCGGCAGGACGCACGCTTTGACCAGCTACCATTTGTCATCGTCACTCCCAAGTCCAGCGCCGAAAACGTCGCCCCGGCAGCATACCTCGCACTCAGACAATACCTGGTCAAGCCGGGAACGGCAGGCTAGCTGAC
>CAZUBS010000016.1:5408-13344 GCA_964618595.1 uncultured Desulfohalobiaceae bacterium | reverse complement strand
ATCAGCCGGCCCAGAAGGGTGTCCTCGCAAACGACCACCAGCTTGCCCTCCTCCTCTGGGGCAAGGGCCTCGTCCGTGACCTCGGCCGGACGGCCGCGCACAAAGGACACGCCTTCCTCCTGGACCCGCCGGTAGAACTCCTCGTAGCCCTTCCCGAAGCAGCGCATGTCGATGTAGAAGTTGGTGACCGCGATGTCGTGCCCAAGCTTGTCCTTGAGGAGGTGGTCGTACTTGAGGGCGTACATGCAGCAGACCCTGGAGCAGTAGCTGCAGTAATTGTCGTCCCGGCTGCCGACGCAGTGGATGATGCCCACGCTTTGGGGTTTTTCCCCGTTCTTCTTGACGATCTTGCCGCCGGTGGGCCCCACGGCATTGTTCAGCCGCTCGAACTGCAGCCCGGTATAGACATCGTCGAACCTGCCGAACCCGTACTGCTTCATGGGGGTGGGATCGAGGGTGTCGAAGCCGGTGGCCAGGATGATGGTCCCCACCTCCACGGTCAGCTCCTGCTCCTGCTGCGAGAAGTCGATGGCCCCGGAGGGGCAGAGCTTTTCGCAGACCCGGCACTTGCCCTTGAGGAAGTAGGTGCAGTTCTGCGCATCGATGACCGGCTTGTTGGGCACGGCCTGAGGGGAGTTGCGGTAGATGGCCCTGCGCAGCCCAATACCTTCCTCGAACTCGCTGGGGACCTTCTTGGGGCATTTTTCCGTGCACAAGCCGCACCCGGTGCACAGCTCCATGTTCACGTAGCGGGGCTTCATGCGCACCGTGACCTCGTAGTTGCCCACGAACCCATTGACATCAGTGACCTCGGAGTAGGTCATCAGATTGATGTTGGGCTCCTGGGACACGGCCACCATCTTGGGGGTGGAGATGCAGGCGGCGCAGTCCAGGGTGGGAAAGGTCTTGTCGAACTGGGCCATGTGCCCCCCGATGGAGGGGTCCTTTTCCACCAGGTGCACCTTGTGGCCGGACTTGGCCACGTCCAGGGCGGCCTGGATGCCGGCGATCCCCGCCCCGACCACCATGACGTCGGGGTGGACGACCTCCTCCCTGGAGTAGAGCTCGTTGTGGTAGTTGACCCGGTTCACGGCGGCTTCCACCAGGTGCTTGGCCTTCTGTGTGGCTTCCTCGGGGTCCTTGACCACCCAGGAGCAGTGCTCGCGGATGCAGGTCATCTGGAAGAGGAAAGGGTTGAGTCCGGCTCGGAGGCAGGCGTTCTGAAAGGTCTTCTCGTGCAGCCGGGGAGAGCAGGAGGCAACGACCACCCGTGTCAAGCCCATCTCTCTGATGTCCTTGATGATCATCTCCTGCCCGGGGTCGGAGCACATGAACTTGTAGTCCCTGGCCACGGCTACGTTGCGAAGCCCCCCAGCGAACTTGGCCACGGCTTCCACGTCGACCTTCCCGCCGATGTTGGTCCCGCAGTGGCACACATAGACGCCGATTCGGTTTGCCATTGTTCTTTCTCCTTCTGAAGAGCTTTTGCTTCACCGGTCAGCCGGCCGGCCGCCGTTGAGGGTCAGCAGCAGCTCTCCCACCTTGCGCTTCAGGCGTTCGTTTTCTTCCTCCAGGGCAGTCACCCGTTCCGTGAGGCCGCGGGCTTCAAAGGCACGGAAGGCATTCGAAAAAAACGTTTCCTTCCACTTGTAGAAAAGGCTCTGACAGAGGGCGTGTTCACTGCAGAGCTGCGAGACGGGTTTTCCCTGCAGGCTTTCGAGCACGATGTCCGCCTTGGCATGCGAGCTCCAGACCCGCCGCTTCGCTCTTTCAGACATGCCCCAGCGACCTCCTGTTCAACCCTGGTCTTGAAGTTTTTCCCCCCACCGCCGGCGTGGCCTGCCGTGTCCCTTGCTTTGGACTCTTTAAGAACAAAATCCGTGCCTGAGAGGGATTTTAAGAATATATTCATTTATTACAGACGGTTATAAAAGGCTGTTCTCCCCTTGGCAGGGACTTTCAAGGGGGGAAATGTCTTGAAAACGGAGACAATGTCTAGTATCGCAAGACAGAATGGGGCAGACATGATATCTTATGCGTCAACAGGGTTTGGAGAATGCCTCTCGACCAAGGGGCTGGCGGCTCTGGTCCGCATGGTTGTCTGCCTTGGCTTCTGTCTTTTTTTCCAAGACGGAAGGGAAGGGTGCGCACAGGATGCGGAGGGCAGCTTACTCTCGGCACAAACAACAGGCAGGGAGATTTCGTGGTCAAGGCAACACCTTCCACCGTGACCAGGCTGAAGGTCCTGCTGGGCATCATCGAGGGGACCTCTGACGGGGCCATGATCATCGATCCCGACGGGAAGATCCTGGCGATCAACTCCATTCTGGCGGATCAGATCGGGATCCCGAGGGGCGAGCTCACGGGCTGCTGCCTCTGGGACGTGTTGCCCGAAGCGGTGGCTGCCCGGCGCATGGTCGTGTACGAGATGGCGGTCAACTCCAAAACAAGCATCCATTACGAAGACGACTCCAGGCCGGGCTTCATTTACGACACCCGGCTGCACCCCGTCCTGGACGAGCAGGGGGAGGTGAGCGACGTGGTGGTGTTCATAACCGATATCACCAAGTCCAGGCAGGTCGAGAAGGATCGCCTGCGCTTGCGGGCTGCCATCGAACACGCTGTCGAGGCCTTTGTCATTACGGATGAAAACCTGGTCATCCAGTATGTGAACCAGACGGTCGAGAGCCTGACCGGATACACCCAGCACGAATCCGTGGGCAAGAGCCTGGACATGTTCTATGTGGGCAAAAAGCAGCGGGGGATGTTGAACAGGATCGTGGAGTGCCTGAACCGCGGCGAGGTCTGGATCGGCAAGACGTCCAACACCAGGAAGGACGGGCAGGTCATCCACTGTGAGAAGACGCTCTCCCCCATCCGCAGCAGGCACGGGGTCATTGTGGGCTTCGTCAGTGTCTGGCGGGACGTGACCCAGGTCTCGGACCTGCGCAGGCAGCTGCACCATGCCCAGAAAATGGAGGCCATTGGCACCCTGGCCGGGGGCATAGCCCACGACTTCAACAACATCCTGGGGCCGGTGATCCTGCACACGGAGATGGCCCTGGAGATGGCCGGTGACAACCGCATGCTCGTGGATTCCCAGGAGCAGGTCCTGGAGGCTGGGAAAAGGGCCAGGGAGCTGGTCTACCAGATCCTGAACTTCAGCCGCATGCGCGAGCTGGACGAGCACATCCCCTTCAAGGTTTCCACGATCCTCAAGGAGTGCGTCAAGCTCCTGCGGCCCAGCCTGCCCTCAAGCATCAGGGTCTTCGAGGACATCCAGACGGAAGAAGACGTCATCATTGCCGACCCTGCCCAGGTGCACCAGCTGCTGATGAACCTGTGCACCAACGCGGCCCAGGCCATGGAGGGCCAGGAAGGGGATCTGCGGCTCAGCGTCGGGGCCATGGAGCTCAACGAGTACAACTTCAGGGAGTATCCCCAGACCGAGCCGGGCTCGTTCGTCGAGATCAGGGTCGAGGACACGGGCCACGGGATCTCTGCACAGACCATGGGCAGAATATTCGACCCCTTCTTCACCACCAGGAAGGGGCGGATGGGCACGGGCCTCGGACTTGCCGTGGTTGACAACATCGTCAACCGCCTCGGTGGGGGGGTCAAGGTCATGAGCGAGCCGGGCCAGGGGACCAGCTTTTCCGTGCTCATCCCCCGGCAGGAAGGGCTGTACGTGGAGTCTGCAGACTCCTGCGCCATGAACATCAAGGCCCGGAAAGGGGAGAGGGTGCTCGTGGTCGATGACGACGAGGCCATGCTCAGGGCTACGCAGCAAGCCCTGGAACGCCTTGGATACCACGTTACCACGGCGCAAAGCGGAACAGAGGCCAGGCAGCTGGTCCTGGAGGAATCGACGCGCTACGACGCCGTGCTGACAGACCTGACCATGCCGGACATGTCCGGGGCCAGACTGGCCAAGGAGTTGCGCGGGATCCACGCCACCCTGCCCATCATCCTGGCCTCGGGGTACACCGAGTCGTTTTCACCTCTGACCCTGGGCGAGATCGGCATCTCACGGTTTATCATGAAGCCCTTTCAGAGTGAGGAGATCGGGACCATGCTGCGGGGTCTGCTTGACGAACGACGTCCCGATGAGTCCTCAGGGACATGATGGGCAGAGTTGGATTTGTTGCCCCCAGCCCGGGAAAACCCAGAACAGCATTGAAAAGGATGTGACATGGCTAACGTGCTCATCATCGACGATGACCAGATGCTCTGCAGCGCCCTGGCGGCAGTGATCGGCAAGATGGGGCATGTGCCCAGCGTCGCCTTCACCCTGAAGCAGGGCATCAAGAAGGCCCTGACCGAACCCTACGAGGTGGTCATCCTGGATGTCTGGCTGCCGGACGGGAACGGGCTGGAGGCGATTCCAGAAATCAGGGAGGCAGCCAGCGCCCCGGAGGTGATCATCCTGACAGGGGCCGCAGACCCGGACGGCGCCGAGCTGGCCACCAGGAGCGGTGCCTGGGACTACCTGACCAAGCCCCCGGCCTTGAGCAAGATCAAGCTTTCGGTGCAGCGGGCGGTGGACTACCACAGGGAACGCAAGAGCAAGCAGCCGTTCATGGCCTTAAGGAGAAACGGCATCATCGGCGACACCCAGGCCCTGCGCAACTGCCTGAACACCGTGGCCCAGGCAGCCAGCACGGACAGCAACGTGCTCATCACCGGGGAGACCGGCACCGGCAAGGAGCTTTTCGCCCGGGCCATCCACGACAACAGCCACCGCGCGGACCAGCCCTTTGTTGTCGTGGATTGCGCCTCCCTGCCCGAGAAGCTGGTGGAGAGCGTGCTCTTTGGGCACGAACGGGGGCATTCACTGGTGCGGACAGGAGGAGCGAAGGCCTGATCAAGCAGGCCGACAAGGGCACGCTCTTCCTGGACGAGGTGGGCGAGCTGCCCATTCAGCTGCAGAAGACCTTTCTGCGGGTGCTTCAGGAGCACTGCTTCAGATCCGTTGGCGGACGTAAGGAGGTCTGCAGCGACTTCCGGCTGGTGGCGGCCACGAACCGCAGCCTGGAGAAGATGATCGAGGAGTGGACCTTCCGGGAGGACCTCTTTTTCCGGTTGCGGACCATTCACATCGAGCTGCCCCCGCTCAGGGAAATGAAGGCGGACATCCGCGAGTTGACCTGCTTCACCATCAACGAGTACTGCCAGCGGCTGAACATCGAGCGCAAAGGCTACTCCCCGGAATTTCTGGACTCCCTGTTCGAGTACAGCTGGCCGGGCAATGTGCGCGAGCTCATCAGCGCCCTGGAGCACGCGGTCTCCATGGCCGGGGTGGAGCCGATTCTGATGCCCAGGCACCTGCCCATGGAAATCAGGGTCCAGCTGGCACGGGCGTCACTGACCAGGGAGCACCCTCAGGCGGCGGCCCCGGTTTCCAGACGGCTCGATCCGGACAGGTTCCCCAAGCTCAAGGATTTCAGGGCCGAGGCCGTTGCCGAGCTGGAGCGGCAGTACCTGACCGAGCTGATGGCCGTCACCGGAGGCCGGATCAGGCAGGCCTGCGAGGTGGCCGACCTGTCCAGGGCCCGGCTCTACGCCCTGCTCAATGCGCACAATGTCTCACGCGAGGTCTGATCAGGCGCTCCGCCACAAGCGAGGTTCGTCCCGGGCTGTTCTGGCGGCCTTGAAAACGAGAACCGATCCACGGAAAAGACGCACATGAGCGATCACAGCAAGCAGGGCGGGACGAATGCGCCCGACCATGGCAGCACATCCGGCAAGAGCTGCGGGGATGGATTGTCCGGAAGTGGGGCGGGGCAGTCCCCGGCAGAGGAAGAGAGCAGGTACCGGGCCCTGGTGGAGCACGCCCCGGTGCCCATCGTGGTGCACCAGGACGATGTCTTTGTCTTTGCCAACGCCAAGGCGGCCGGGGTTCTCGGCGCCGGATCACCCGAAGATCTCCTGGGCCGTCCCCTCTGGGATTTCATTTCCCCTGGGTCGGTTGCCCAGGCCAGGGAGAGGATCGAGAAGATCCTCTGCACCCAGCTCCCGGCAGAGCCCCGGGAGGTGCTGCTGCAACGCCTGGACGGGTCCGTGCTGGTGGCCGAGGCCACAGGCGTTTTCGTCACGCACCAGGGACGGCCTGCCGTGCAGGTTGTCTTCCAGGACGTGACCAGTCAGCACAACGCGGAGCAGGCCCTGCGGGAAAGCGAGGAGCGCTACCGGACGCTGTTCACGAATGCCCCGGTGGCCATAGGCGTGCACCAGGAGGGTCGCTATGTGCTGATCAACACAAGGGGCGTCCAGATCCTGGGGGGCCTACGCCCGGAGGATGTCCTCGGGCGGTCGGTTTATGATTTCGTGCACCCCGGGTACCAGGAGATCTCGCGCAGCAGGGTCGAGTCCGTCTACCGCGGTCTCGGGGAGGCCCCCCTGATGGAGCAGGAGTTCGTCAGGCTGGACGGAAGTGTGATCGACGTGGAGGTCATGGGGACCTCCATCCGCCACCAGGGCAAGCCGGCGGGTCTGTCCATGTACATGGACGTCACCGAGCGCAAGCGGGCCGAGCGGGAGCTCCGTGAAGCCAAGGAGGCAGCGGAAAGCGCCAGCCGGGTCAAGGACGAGTTTTTGGCCAACATGAGCCATGAGATACGCACCCCGCTGAGCGGGATTTTCGGCATGCTCAACCTGCTTGGCGAAACACGGCTCAGCAAGGAGCAGCAGACCTACGTGGACACGGCCTTGTCCTCGGGCAAGAACCTGCTGCGCCTGCTCAGCGACGTGCTGGACCTGTCCAAGCTGGAGGCGGGCAAGGTGGAGATCGTCAGAGAGCCTTTCGAGGTGCGGGAAGTAGTGGCCTCGGCAGTGGAGATGTTCTCGCTGGAGGCCGGGGGCAAGGGCCTGGAGCTAGGGGTTTCGTTCGCCCCGGGTGTTCCGGACAGGCTGGTGGGCGATGACACACGTATCCGGCAGATACTGTTCAACCTGGTGGGGAACGCGGTCAAGTTCACTTCCCGGGGCGAGGTCCGGGTTTTGCTCGAGGCAGATGAATCTGAGGCCCGGGGGGTCGTGGACCTTGCCATCCAGGTCCGGGACTCGGGCATCGGGATCCCGGCGGACAGGGTCAGCGAGGATTTCGAGGCCTTTGTCCAGGGCGACGGCACCTATGCCAAGCGTTTCCAGGGGACCGGCCTGGGGCTGTCCATTGTCAAGCGGCTGGCAACGCTCATGGGGGGGGAGGTTTCCCTTGCCAGCAGCGTGGGGGAGGGGACGACTGTCACTGTGCACATCCCCCTTGAACGAGCACATGGAGATGAGCAGGACAAGGATGCCGCCTCCACAGCGGTTGGCGCGCTCCCCCAGCTGCGTATCCTCCTTGCGGAGGACGACCGGGTCAACAGGATGGCCATCACCCGGCTTCTGGAGAAGCAGGGGCACAGCGTCATCCCGGCCAGGGACGGGATAGAGGTGTTCGACCGGTTGTCGCAAGAGCACTTCGACTGTGTGCTCATGGACATACAGATGCCCAGGTTGGACGGGTTGGAAGCCATCAGGCGCATCCGCAGGACCGAACGGGAAGAGGACCGGGCCCGTCTGCCCATCATAGTGGTCTCGGCCTACGCCATGGAGTCGGAAATCGAGCGCTTCCTCACGGCCGGCGCTGACGGATGCCTCTCCAAGCCCCTTCACATGGGGCAGCTCGTGGACGTGGTCTCCCAGGTGCTGAAAGGGAGCGGGCGCCTCCCGGGCTGAAGCAACGGTACGACGTCCATTCCGGCGCCATTCTTCAGAATAGGGATCTTCGATCTCCAATAAATCCATACGAAAGTCGAAGAACCAGAATTGGTGAGCGAGTTCTGGCGACTTCACCCACGGTTGCTTTCAGAGGGGTTCGGCGGCTGGGGCATGGCCCGCAGCACCCGCTTGAAGCACTGCTCCAGGTAGGCCTCGGCCCGCCTGAGCTCCTTTG
>CAZUBS010000016.1:3396-5308 GCA_964618595.1 uncultured Desulfohalobiaceae bacterium | reverse complement strand
AGCGTGGTCTCCAGCCTCTGGAAGCAAGCCCGCAACAGCCGGTGCTCTGTCACGATCATGCCGTACTCGTACCAGTCGGTGATGAGCTGCCTGAGCAGCAGCTTGTGGCGCGGGGCAATGGTGTGACTGGAGGGGCAGAAGTAGAAGCGGCAGGCTGCCCCGCCCCAGTGGCTCATACCCCGCAGATCCCTTCCCTGATTCCCCCGGGCCAGGGGGTGCAGCACGCAGCCGACCCGTGACTCTTCCACCCCGACAAGCCCGATGAAGGGGCAGTGGTGAAACCCGGGAAGGGGGCGTTCCTGCACTTCGGTGCCCTCGACCCACTCCTTGAAGGCGAGCACACCCTCGACGGTGCGCGGAGAGTGGGCAAAGGCGTCAGTGCGCCGGGCGAGCAGGGAGGTCAACCCGGCCCGGCTCCGGTCCAGGACATTGTACAGGCCGCAGCAGGCACCGCAGGAGACACGCTCGCCCACCTGGCAGAGATAGACCTCACCAGGAGGGGCTGCGTCGGTGGGGGTGCAGGGGTTGCTGCAGCCGGGGCCGGCCCCGTTCTTCCGGGCCGAAGGGGTGGCATGGCGTTGGTCGGGCACGCTCACTGCTTATCCGAACACCTGCCCCAAGGTCCACCCGGCTCCAGGGTCCGGACCGGCGTTGCTGGCTCAGGGCAAACCGGGTACAGAAGGCCCATGCACCCCTTGTCGCCACGAGGCGCGGCCAGGCGCCGGGAGGATCTTCTAATGTCGCGGATGGCTGTCCTGTTGTGTCTGCTGGTGGCCGTCGCCCTTGCACCGCCCGCGCCAGGGTATGGCCAGCCTTCTCAGGAAGGCTCCGTCGATTTTTTCTGGGACGGCGAGCGGGGAGACCTGAACGCCACCGCAGCCCCGCTGCCGCGGATCCTCGACGTGATCTCCGAGGGCACGGGGGTGCCCATTCGGCTCATCAGCCAGAAGAGCGGGGTGCTGAGCCTGTCCGTGCGCAACGCCACCCTGGAGGATATGGTGCAGGCCCTGGTGGGCAGCGGGTACGCCATAACCTCGGTCCCGGGAGAACAGGGCCAGGGGCGCAGGATCAGCAAGATCGTCGTCCTGAGCGATCTGGGCGGTTCACGCCCCAGCAGGGAGACCGCTGGGGAAGCCACCACCATAGTGGTCGAGAACCCCCGCCGCGAGGTGGAGATCGAGCCCTACACCGGGGTCGGGATGCTCATTGCCTGGCGCAGGGGCGAGTTGTGGGTCCACCCCATCGGCGGGGACTCCCCTGCCGCCCGGGCGGGCATAACCACCGGGGACAGGCTACTGGCAGTGGACGGCGAACCTGTCAGCCAGTTCAACAGCACCATGGAGCTGGCCGAGCAGATCAAGGGCCCCCAGGGCTCGGAGGTGCAGCTGACCATCAAGCGCCCCGACGACTCCATGGAGGATATCCAGGTCCGGCGCCAAAGGATCGAGGACCAGGACCTCAAGGAGGCCGGCCTGCGCCCCACAGGCAACGGAACAGTCTTCCCCCTGACCCCGCTGAACGCCACCCAGCCACAGTAAGCCGCCGGGCGGGCGTGGCAAAGCGACCTTCTCAATCAGTCCTGTCGTCGGAGACAGTGTGGCCAGTGCTAGGCATTGCCCGGGGAAGGACCTAGGAATTCCATATTTTTGGGTAGGTCCGAACCCAGGCCCGTAGCCGGGTCAGGGTGGACTGGGTGGACGAAGTGGACAGAGGCAGGGGAAGTGGACTGAGTGGACGGGGAAGAGAAAGATCATGGTTTTGTCTTGGGGCGTCCACAACGTCCACTCTTGAGACTTTGTCCACTCAGTCCACTCCGTCCACAAAGGCCCGTCTGCGCGTAGGCGCTTGGAAACTGACTAGGGGGCTGGCAAGCCGGCAAGAGTTTGGTGGAGGCTTAGAAGTGCGTTTTTGG
>CAZUBS010000016.1:0-3296 GCA_964618595.1 uncultured Desulfohalobiaceae bacterium | reverse complement strand
CCGTCGGCTTAGAAGGCCGATGCTCTATCCGACTGAGCTACTGGCGCCCGGGACGGTTCTGTATATAGAGACCCCGCGGGTGGGGTCAAGGTGTGTGGGGCGCCGCCGTTGTCTTCAGGCTGATTTTGGACCACAGTGCACCCATGCCGCATCCGATGGGGTCGAGTGTGCCCGTGCTGTCCTCCTTCAGCGACTTTGAAGAGCGCCTGAGCCGTCTGGGTCAGTTCCGGATGGTCCCGGGGCTTTCGCGCATCAAGGGGGCCCTGGAAGACCTTGGGTTGGAGAGGCCCGCCAGGGCGATTGTCCAGGTGGTGGGCACCAACGGCAAGGGGTCCACGAGCTGCTTTCTGGAGTCCCTGGGGCGTGCCGCCGGGGTGCGCACCGGGCTGTACTCCTCGCCCCACCTGGTGAGCGTGCGCGAGCGGGTCAAGGTCGACGGGGGCATGCTGCCCGAAGAGCTGTGGCTGGAAGCGGCCGGGGCCACGCTGGAATGTGCCGCGAAACGGGAGTTGACCTACTTCGAGTGGCTGACCCTGCTCGGGGCGTGGATCTTCCGGGAGCAGGGGGTGGAGCTGGCCGTGGTCGAGGCCGGGCTGGGAGGGAGGTTCGACGCCACCACGGCCCTGGCGGCCGACCTGGTGGTGGTGACGCCCATCGACCTGGACCACCAGCGGATTCTGGGTGACACCCCGGCAGCAATTGCCGCGGACAAAGCCGGAGCCATGCGCCGGGGCAAGCCCGTGGTGTCGGCCGCCCAGCTGCCAGAGGCCGCAGCAGTGCTTCGCAGGGAGGCGGGGGAGCGTGGTGCCGGGCTTTCCTTTGCAGGCGAGCGTTTCCAGTGGCGGGACAGCTCGCTGGTGACGGCTGGGCAGGGCGCCACGTACCTGGACACGGTCACCCTGCGCCTGCCCGGCGGGCCCCAGAAGGCCAATGCCCTGCCGGCCCCGGAGTCCGGGTTCGCGGCAGGGGAGCGCTTTGCCTGGGACCTTGCCCCGGAGCTGTGCCGCACCGGCCTGGAAACGGCCTGGCTGCCGGGCAGGATGCAGCGCATCCCCTGGGACCCCGAGCTGGTCCTGGACGCGGCCCACAACCCGGCCGGGATGCGGGTCCTTCGCCGGGCACTGGATGCCCTGGGCATCCGCCCGGAGCTGGTGGTCTTCACCTGCCTCAAGGACAAGGAGGTCCAGGCCCTGTGCCGCGAGCTGCTGCAGCTGACGGCAGGGCCCGTCCTGGTGCCGCAGCTCAAGGAGACGGAGCGTTCCCTGCCCGCGGAGTACCTGGCCTGGCTGGTGGGTCCGCAGGCCGAAGCCGTGGCCGGTGTGGACGTTGCACTGAAGCGGGCACGACAGTCTCGGGGTCCGGTCCTGGTCTGTGGTTCCTTGTTTTTGCTGGCGGAAGTCTTTAGGCTCAGGCCGGAGTGGATGAGGGCTGAAGAACAGCTCGAAGCTCGAAGCTGAAAGCTGAAAGCAAGAAAAGTTCGAAGTTCGAAGTTGGAAGTTCGAAGGAAGAACAAAGAACGAGGGAAAGCAAGTATAGTGGGTTCATGATCCGTTGCTTCGAAAGTGATTTCTTGTCTTTCCATCCACCTTCGATCTTCGAACTTCGAACTGATTCCCAGAGGAAATCATCTCATGTCGGAACTCTATCGCGCCCTGCCTTCGGTCGACAGGCTGCTGGCCGCCTTGGAAGGAGCCGGCCGGGTCGGGAGTGTGCCGCGGGCGCAGCTCAGGGAGCTGAGCAACGCCTTTCTGGATGCGCTGCGGCAGGACATCCGCGCCGGTGCCCTCCAGGACGGTGCCGAGCTGGGGCTGGAAAAACTGCTGCCGCAGCTGGAGTCTTTCGTGCAGCACCACTCCAGGCCGCACTTCAGGCGGGTAGTCAACGCCACCGGGGTGGTGGTGCACACCAACCTGGGGCGGTCCCTGCTGGCGGAAAAAGCCGTCCGGGCCGTGCAGGAGGTCGATGCCCGCTACTCCAATCTGGAGTTCTCCCTGGACACGGGGCAGCGGGGCAGCCGCTACAGCCACGTGGAAGGTCTGCTGTGCGAGCTGACCGGTGCCGAGGCCGGGCTGGTGGTGAACAACAATGCCGCGGCCGTGCTGCTCATGCTGGACACCCTGGCCAGGGGCCGGGAGGTGGTGGTCTCCCGGGGGCAGCTGGTGGAGATCGGCGGCTCCTTCCGCATCCCCGACGTCATGGCCAAGAGCGGCGCCCGCATGGTGGAGGTGGGCACCACCAACCGCACCCACCTGGCGGACTACGAGCAGGCCATCGGCCCGGACACCGGGGCCCTGCTCAAGGTGCACACCTCCAACTACCGGGTGGTCGGCTTCCACAAGGAGGTGCCCCTCAAGGAGCTGGCGGCCCTGGGGCGGCGCCACAGCCTGCCGGTGATCGAGGACCTGGGCAGCGGCAACCTGTTCAACTTCTCCCCCCACGTGAGCCTGGACGAGCCCACGGTGCAGCAGGTCCTGGCGGACGAGGCCACCGTGGTCTCCTTCAGCGGGGACAAGCTGCTGGGCGGCCCCCAGTGCGGCATCATCCTGGGGCGCGGGGAGGTCGTGGACCAGATCAAGAAGAACCCCCTGAACAGGGCCCTGCGCATCGACAAGATGACCCTGGCCGCCCTGGAGGCCACGCTCAGGCTCTACAAGGACCCGGAGCTGGCCCGGCAGCACATCCCCACCCTGCGCATGATCACGGCCTCGTCTGCGTCGCTGCGTTCCCGGGCCTCCCGGCTGGCGGCAGGCTTGCGCAAACGGCTCGGCCACCAGCTGGAGGTGGCCACCTTCAGCGGGGCCTCCCGGGTCGGGGGCGGGGCCAGCCCGGAAAAGGACCTGCCAACCACCCTGGTGGGTGTGAGGCCCCGGGGCGAAATGGGGTTGGAGGATTTGCGGGACGGCCTGCTGGCCACGGACCCCCCGGTAGTGGGCCGCATCGAGAAGGATTTCTTCTGCCTGGACCCCCGAACCCTGCAAAAGGGTGAGCCCGCCCTGGTGACCCGGGCCCTGGAAGCCCTTTTCCAGGACAGGCAGTCCACATAACCGCAAGGAGACGCTCCATGCTCGAGGGCGAGTTCAAGGGACTGGTGCGCAAGCGCATCATGATCACCGGCGGGGCGGGATTCATCGGTTCCCACCTGTGCGAACGGCTGCTGGACCAGGGCGCGGAGGTGCTCTGTGTGGACAACCTGTTCACCGGGCAGCGGGACCACATCCGGGGGCTTTTGAGCCACCCGAATTTCGAGTTCATGCGCCACGACGTGACCTTCCCCCTGTACGTGGAGGTGGACGAGA
>CAZUBS010000015.1:0-13566 GCA_964618595.1 uncultured Desulfohalobiaceae bacterium | reverse complement strand
GCCGTGTCGTAGTCGTCCCTGGAGGAGATGGTCGCGGCGGCGGAAAAGTCGAGGCGCCCCTTCTGCCCGGACGCGGCTGCAGCGAAGGTGGTCAAGCCGTGACTGCCCAGGCCGCCGTCCACGGAGATCCGGGGGGCGCCCTGACCCTGGCGGGTGATGACGTTGATCACCCCGCCCACGGCGGCCGAGCCGTACTGGACCGAGCCCGGCCCGTGGATGATCTCGATGCGCTCCACGTTGTCGGTCATGAGCTTGGCCAGGTTGCCGGTGCCGGCGCGGCGTCCGTTCAGGAGCACCAGCACGTGGGCCTTGATGTCGTTGCCCAGGGCCTCGGTGCGGAAGCCGCGGATGCCCACCGAGGTCAGGGTTCCGGGGGTCTTCTGGATGTGTCCCAGGGAGCGCTCGGCCAACAGGTCCCCCACGTTTTCGGCCGAAGAACGGCGGATCTCCTCGGCGGTGATGACCTCCACGTGGGAAGAGACCTCGCCCAGCCGTTCCGGAGTGCGGCTGGCCGTGACCACCATGGCGTCCATGGGGTAGGTCCGGTCAACGGGATGGGTGGCGTTTTCCGCCAGTGAGTCGCAGGGGAAAAGACACAGGGCCAGGACCGACAAAAGCAGGGTCGCGTACATGATCGTCCTCCGTTCCGCGGGAGAGATGCATGGGTGGAAGAAAGCTGAAAGCTCGAAGCTTGAAGCTGGAAGCAAGATAAAGACGAGTTCAAAGCAGTTACCACAGGCTGAAAGGGGTACCTGCTTCTCTGCAAGCCTTTAGATTCTTGCTTCGAACTTCGAGCTGGCAACTGGCTGTGCCAGTTGCTTCTTCCTCCCCCGGGCTGGTCTCCCGGCTTGGAGATCGATCTACTCGCCGCGCCTTCCCGGGGTGTCCCTGCGGACGGCCCCAGTGGCCTGATGCGGTTTTCGTCCCTCGTCACGGTTGCGGGCCAGCGCCGGATTTTCACCGGACTTCCCATGGCCCGGGGGGAGCCAAAGAACAGTGTGAACCGGGATGTAGCCCAAACAGGGCAGCAGGACAAGCCGGGGGGAGAGGGGCTTCAGGGTTTGTGGTCAGAAAAAGTCCCGTTTCCAGAGTACAGGTTGTCACAACCAGCACTTGACTCTTTTGCGTAAGCTGCAATATGAAAGGGGTTGTTTTTTAGAGTGCATAGACTTTTGTGCGACTGATGGTTTTATTGTGTATTGCGATTTTAATGTGTTGTTTAGGTTGTTTTCGGAGTAGTAAAGGTACATTCTTTGAGGAGATTGCATGATCCGGGACATTCATGACGTGCTGCAGGCCGTGTACGGGTACGATTCGTTCATCGGCAGGCAGGAGGAGGTCATCCGGCACGTGCTGGCCGGGAAGGACGGTCTGGTGCTCATGCCCACGGGAGGCGGAAAGTCCGTCTGCTATCAGATCCCGGCCATGGTCATGCCGGGCACGGCCGTGGTGGTGACTCCGCTCATCGCCCTGATGCGCGACCAGGTCCGGGCCCTGTCGCAGATGGGCGCCAGGGCCGCCTGCCTGAACTCCTCGCTGCCGGGGCAGGAAGCCAGGAAAGTCGAGGAGCGGCTGCTCGCCGGCAGCCTGGACCTGATTTACGTCGCTCCCGAGCGTCTGCTCACCGAGAGCTTTCTGGGTCTGCTCCGGAAGGTGGACATTGCCCTGTTCGCCATCGACGAGGCGCACTGCGTGTCCCAGTGGGGGCATGACTTCCGCCCGGTGTACAGGCAGCTCTCCCAGCTCAAGGCGGGGTTCCCGGACGTGCCCCGGCTGGCCCTGACGGCCACTGCGGACGGGCCGACCCGGGCGGACATCCTGCAACAGCTGGAGCTCGAGGGGGCGGAAGTTTTTGCCACCGGGTTCGACCGCCCGAACATCTGCTACCGGGTCACCCCCAAGGAGGGGCCCGAGGAGCAGCTCCTGCGTTTCATCACCGAGGAGCACCCGGGCCACTCCGGGATCGTCTACCGCATGTCCCGGAAGAAGGTGGACCGGACCGCGGAGAAGCTGGCTGCCAGAGGCGTGCGCGCCCTGCCCTACCATGCGGGCATGGAGGCGGGGGACCGCGACGCAGCCCAGGAGACCTTCATGCACGAGGAGGGCGTGGTCATGGTGGCCACCGTTGCCTTCGGCATGGGGGTGGACAAGCCGGACGTGCGTTTCGTGGTCCACCTGGATCCACCCACGAGCCTGGAGGCCTACCACCAGGAAACAGGCCGGGCCGGCCGGGACGGGCTGCCGGCCGATGCCTGGATGACCTACGGCCTGGGCGACATCGCCGTGCTCAGGCAGCTCGTGGCCAGGGATGCGTCCACAGGTACCGGGCGGAATGGTCCTCTTTCGGAGAGCGGGCTCGGTGACGAGGCCGGGAAGAGGCACGAGCGGGTCAAACAGCAGAAGCTGACTGCCCTGCTGGGGTATTGCGAAGCCGTGCGCTGCCGCCGCCAGGTGCTGCTTGGCTACTTTGGGGAGGAGCTGGCTGAGCCCTGCGGCAACTGCGACACCTGCCTGCACCCCGTAAAGGACCGGGAGGGCACGGTGGAAGCCCAGAAGGCGCTTTCCAACATCTTCCGCACTGGAGAGCGCTTCGGGGCGGGGCATCTGGCGGATGTGCTGATGGGCAGAAAGACCGCAGCTGTGGGGCGCTGGGGACACGACCGGGTCTCCACGTTCGGGATCGGGAGCGACCGTTCCCGGCGGGAGTGGATGAGCATCTATCGACAGCTGGCCGCTGCCGGATGCCTGCAGGTGGACATGCAGGGGTACGGGGCGCTCAAGCTGACCCGCAAGGGGTGGGACGTCCTCAAGGGATACGAAACGGTCCGTTTCCGGAACGATCCCGGGAAGACCCGGAAGAGAACATCGGCAAAGGACCGGACCCCGGCGGTTGCAGCCGATGTCCTGAACTCGGGGGAGTCCCGGATCCTGTGGGACAGGCTCAAGGCCCTGCGCCTGGAGGTGGCCGGGGAGCAGGGGGTGCCCCCCTACGCGGTGTTTGCGGACAAGACCCTGCTGGAGATGGTTCGCTACCGGCCGCAGCACGTGGCAGACATGCTCAGGATTTCGGGCGTGGGCCTGGTCAAGCAGCAGGCATACGGAGAGCGGTTTTTCCAGGTCCTGGCCAGGCACGAGAAAGAGCACGGCCGGCCACCCGAATTGCCGCCACTGCCCGAAGGGACGGCAGAAAAATCCGGACAGTCGGACACGACATGGCTTTCCCCCACCGAGGAGCAGAGCCTGGAGCTCTTTTCCCGGGCCGGCACAGTGGAGGGGGCCGCAGCTTCCAGGGGGCTGAAGCCGAAGACGGTGTACGGGCACCTGATCCGCTGCGTGGCCCTGGGCAAACTCGAGGCGGCGCAGGTCACGGGTCTGTCCGTGGAAGAGATCGGGCGCATGCAGGAGACCATGCGCACGCTTCGAGGGCAGGGGGTGATCTCCCTGCAGACAGTGCGCGAGGCCCTGGGCAACAGGCACAGCTATGAGGCCCTGAGGTGCGTGCGTGCGGACATGGACCGCGGCACGGCCTGAAGGAGTTTGGGATCGGGTCTTTGCTTGACACCGCATTCTTGTTGTACAATATATTGTACGTGTAACAGCGCCCGTACACAGGACAAGCAAGGAGACAGACCATGAAAGCCATGACCTATAGCGCAGCCCGTCAGAACCTGGCCAAGACCATGGACAAGATCTGCGAGGACCATGCCCCGGTGATCGTGACGCGGAAATCAGCCAACGCCGTAGTCATCATGTCCCTGGAGGACTATGAATCCCTGGAGGAAACCGCCTACCTGCTGCGCTCTCCCAAAAACACCACACGGCTGATCGCGTCCATTGCCCAGCTCGAAAAAGGCGAGGGCATTGAGCGGGAGCTTGCGGAGTGAAGCTCGTCTTCTCCCAGCACGCCTGGGAAGACTATCTCTTCTGGCAAAAGACCGACACAAAGATCCTCAGGCGCGTCAATGCCTTGATCAAGGAAACCACACGCAATCCCTTCGAAGGCCCGGGCAAGCCGGAACAGCTCAAGCACGCGCTTTCCGGATACTGGTCCCGGCGCATCACCGACGAGCACCGCATGGTCTATAAGGTGACGGAACACGCCATCCACATCGCGCAGCTGCGCTATCATTACTGAGCCGGGAATCCGGCTCAGGCCGGCTGCAAGAAAAGATGGGCTTTGAGTTCCGGACGGTCGCAGCGCAGGAAGGCCGTCATGCCGGAATGTACGGTCTGCTGACGTTCACGCAGATCGTTTTCCAGTGAATATGTCGAGGAACGGATGACGGTACGTTTCATTCCCGGTTCGAGCAAAACCACGTCCGCGTCCGTGTCCCAGCGATGTTTGACCGCAATCCTCCATTTTTCAGCGGTCTCGCGGGCCAGGATACGGCCCAGGACGGGTGTGCGGTGCGACGCCTGACGGGCTTCGGCGAAGATCTTGCGGGAGCCTGGAAGGAAAAAACCGCTGCCCAGGGGGCGCGAGGTGATGCGGGCCAGCTCCTCCAGGTAGACAAAGGGACGGAAGCGTCCCTGGAGGGTATCGTCCCGGGCGGTGCGGTAGACGTCCAGCACCCGGGCCAGGTAGCCGGCGGTCTTGGTACGTCCCTCAATTTTGAGGGCGTTGAGGCCCGTGCGGCACAGCCAGGGGACATACGTGACCAGGCACAGGTCCTCGGCGGCCAGCACGGCGTCGAAATCAAATCCAGGCTCGACCTCCCAGGTCGGGGCTCCCGGGCGCATGGCCTCTTCCAGGTGGACGGCGCGGTACTTGAAGCGACAGGGATGGGTGCATTCACCCAGGTTGGCCGAACGGCGGTTGAGCCACGAACTCATCAGGCACCGGCCGGACACGGCCATGCACTGGGCGCCGTGCACAAACATCTCCAGCTCTATGTCGGGGACGGCTCTGCGGATGGACCTGATGGAGCGCAGGTCGAGTTCCCGGGCCAGGTTGACGCGCCTGATCCCCTGGTCCCGCCAGAAGCGGACGGCTGCGGAGTTGGCCGTGTTGGCTTGAGTTGAGAGATGCAGCGGAAGATGGGGCAGTCGCTCGCGGGCCAGGCGCACCACCCCGGGATCGGCCACGATCAGTCCCTCCAGGGGCAGACCGGCAAGCTCTTCCATCCTGGACTCGATCCGGGGCAGGTGCTCTTCCCTGGCCAGGAGATTCAGGCAGTAGTAGGCGCGGACTCCAGCCGCCCGGGTCAGCTTCAGTGCCTGTTGCAGGTGCTTGGCTTCGAACCCGGAAGACCTGGAGCGGAGGCTGAGATCCGGGCCGCCCAGGTAGACTGCCTCGGCCCGGTAGGCCAGGGCGGTCTGGAGCTTCTCCATGTCGCCGGCCGGGGCCAGAATCTCTGGTGTGGCTGCAGTGGTGAGCGGCACGGGGTCAGTCCAGGGGCAGGTTGTTGCTTTGCCGGTGGGCCTTCATGGCCTCCAGCAGGTCACGGGGGATGCGCAGGCCGCCTGTGCCCGAGCCCAGGGCGATGCCGGGCTTGACGTCACCGTGGAAGTCCGAGCCCCCTGAGACCAGCAGGCCGAGCTTCGCGGCCAGTCCCAGAAAGGTCGTGGTCTGTTTGATGGAGTGCTCGGAGTAGTAAGCCTCCAGCCCGTGCAGCCCCCAGGAAATGAAGGTCCGCAGCTCGGGCTCGAGCTCCAGTGGCGAGAGGTCCAGGGAGCAGGGGTGGGCCAGGATGACCGTGGCGCCTTCGTCCAGCAGGACCTGGATCCCTTGCTGGGGGGTGAGCTTCTTCTTGGGGACGTAGGCCTTGCCCCCGGCCTCCAGGTAGGTGGCAAAGGCCTGGTCCACGGACGGGACCACTCCTTTTTCGACCAGCACCTTGGCCAGGTGGGGCCGTCCCACGGCGCCACCGCCGGCCACCTTCGTGACCTCCCGGTAGGAGATGTCGATGCCCAGGCCGCGGAGCTTTTCCACGATGCGTTCGTTGCGGCTGTGCCGGTCTTGGCGGAGCTCCTCCAGGACCCGGTTCAGCCGGGTGGGCTGTTTGGGAACCCACAGCCCGAGCAGGTGCATGTGGCCGTGCGGGTAGTCAACGCTGAGCTCGCATCCCGGCACCACCTCGATCCCGGCTTCGCGTCCGGCCTGCAAGGCTTCGGGCAGGCCCATGGTGGTGTCGTGGTCGGTCAGGGCAATGGCGGCCAGCCCGGCGTCGACAGCTGCTGCGACGAGCTCCGAGGGGGTGAGACTGCCGTCGGAGGCCGTGGAGTGGGTGTGCAGGTCGATAGTGTCTGCCATGAAAAAAATCCCTGTGCTGTTGCAGGTGGAGAAAGTGCTTGCGATAGCCTTTCAAATGTAGGGGAATGCCGGGCAGGAGACAAGCAAAGCTCTTCTTGAGACAGGGACGGAAACACGCTATCCAGGCGGGACAAAGGAGGGAGACGCCATGGCGCTGAACAAGGAGCTGCTGGACATTCTGGCCTGCCCCAAGTGCAAGGGGGACCTGGAGCTGACGGACAAGGAAGACGGCCTGATCTGCCGCACCTGCGAGCTGGTCTACCCAATCCAGGAGGACATCCCGATCATGCTCGTGAACGAGGCTGTCCCGCTCGAGAAGTGGGGACAGGACAAGGAGTGAGGCACACCCTGGGAGGTCACGATACCAAGCCGGGTGACCGTCTTGTTTTTGAAATTCCCAATGGCCAAGAAAAAGACCAAGCGGACTGATCCGGCGACAATGAAGCTGCCCAGGGTGGGCGTTGACAGCCACGCCCACCTGGACATGGAGGCCTTTGCCGACGACCTGGACCAGGTTCTGGAGCGGGCGGGTGGTGCAGGAGTTGCCAGGACCGGAAACGTCTTCATGGGTCCCCGGGCCTATGAGAAGGGGCGGGGGCTGTTTCAGGGCCGGGACGAGGTGTTCTTCCTGCTGGGTATCCATCCCCACGACGCTCTGGAGTGCACTCAGGAGACCCTGTCGGACCTGGAGTCGATCTTCGGCTCCGACGACAGGGTCAGGGCCCTGGGAGAGATCGGACTTGACTTCTACCGGCAGTGGAGCCCGTTCCAGGCCCAGCGGGAGGCCTTTCAATCCCAGCTGGAGCTGGCCCGGGACCTGGGCCTGCGGGTGGTCATCCACTCCCGGGAGGCTGACGAGGAGGTCGTGGCCATACTGACGGACCTTGGTTTCAAGGACCGCCCGCTGCTGTGGCACTGCTTCGGGAGGGACCTGGAGCTGGCCCGGGTCATCCTGTCCATGGGGTGGACCATCTCCATCTCTGGACCGGTGACCTATCCCAGGAACTTCGATCTGCAAAGGGCTGCTGAGGCCATCCCCCTGGACAGGATGGTCCTGGAGACGGACTGCCCGTTCCTGGCGCCCGAGCCTTGGCGGGGCAAGCGCAACGAGCCGGCCTTGTCCGTGTTCACCGCAGCGAAGATCGCAACGCTTAAAGGCTTGCCTGTCGAAGAGGTCTGGCGGGCCACCGGGGAGGCGGCGATGCGGTTCTTCGCATTAGAAGACACGTTCGAAGCTCGAAGTTCGAAGTTCGAAGGAGAAGAGAAAGACATACCCAAATAAACAAATAAAAGTAAGCGGATATTAGTTTTCTTCTATGCCTTCAGACTTCGAACTTCGAGCTTGGAACGTCCCCGGCAGCTCTATCATCTCCAGCCGGAGCTCCTCGGACAGCCCCTGCAGCACGCTGCGCACCATATCCTCCTGGCCGGGCGCGAAAAGAAGGCGCACCACTGCCTGGTACTTGTCCACCGCACTGACCACGGCCAGGTTGTCATGGGCCTCGACCACGAAGCGCACAAAGGCGATCTCTTTGCGGTCGACCCTGGCGTAGAGTCGCGAGGACCATCTGGGAAGGGGGTTTTCGTTCATCGGGTTGGTGCTCACGGGCCCTGGTTGCAGAGGAAACAACGATAGCAGAGACAGGGGCCCTGGACAATATCGGCATCTGTCAGGGCCTGTGGGGCGGGCTGTTTGCACCCCCACCGGGTCAGGTCAGGACGACAGGGGATTGCGCAGAAACAGTCGGGTGTGGAATAGTTGTCATTACACACAAACGCGAACCCGACGGAGTCGACCATGATCAGCCCGGCAACGCGAACCTTAAAGGCCGCAGCACTGCTTCTTTTTTTCGCCGGACTCCTTGTCCAGCCCCGGATGTCAGCAGCGGTCAACGAGGAGTTCGTTATCGACGGCAAGGTCTTCGGCATGCCGGAGGCTCAGGTCTTCGACGAGGAATACGACGGCCCGCCGGCGGTGGGGGACTACCTGTCCCTGGCCCCCGATCTCGTGCCTCTGGACTACGAGGGCAACCGGGTCCACGAGGTGCGCATCGACACGGTTGTCCAGGAGATCCAGATCAGCTCGGGGATGCGCTTCCGGGCCTGGACCTTCGGCGGGACAGTGCCCGGTCCGGTCCTGCACGTGCGGGAGGGGGACAGGGTCGTCTTCACCATGGGCAACCGCTCGGCCGAGGAGGTGCGCATCGCCATGCACGGGCAGGGCTCGCCCTATCTGGCCAGTCTGCAGAAGGATGAGCTGATCCACCCCACCCCGGCCGTGGACCCCAGGCCGCACTCCATGGACTTTCACTCGGGAACGGTGGCTGCGAGCGACAAGTGGCGCAGCATCCCCCCCGGCCGGACCATCCGCTTCGAGTGGGTGGCCAACTACCCCGGGGTGTTCATGTACCACTGCAGCACGCCCAGCGTGCTCATGCACGTGGCCAAGGGACAGTACGGGGCCGTGGTGGTGCAGCCCAGGCAGGGCTATCCCGAGCCGGCCGACAGGGAGTATGTGCTGGTGCAGTCGGAGTTCTACCTGGACGGGACCGGCAGCGGGCTGCGCAGATACGACCATCAGGCCGCCCAGGACAAACGTCCCGCCCTGGTGACCTTCAACGGTCACCTCACCAAGCACGTCCTCCAGCCCCTCACGGCCAGGGCCGGTGAACGGGTCCGCCTGTACGTGCTCAATGCCGGGCCCAACCTGATCGCCAGCTTCCACCTCATCGGCGGGATCTTCGACCGGGCCTGGTTTGAGGGCAACCTGGAGAACGAGCAGCATGGGCTGCAGACCATGATCCTGGGTGCCAGCAACGGGGCCGTCCTGGACGTCATCATACCCGAGCAGGGAAGCTACACCTTCGTGGACCACAGCTTCGCCAACAAGGAGAAGGGCGCGGCAGGGAAAATCGTTGCCGGGCCCAGGGAAAGGTGAGGCCCAAAGGCGGAAGGGCAATCCGTTGCTCGGCCCGGCCGGCGGATTTTTCGACCGGATCGGGCTTGTCCCCTTGAACTCTGCCGGGCAGGAAAATCTGGCAAGAAGGTGTCCGCGACGTGACCAGGGTTCGGGGCGGGCCGGCCCGGCGCCATCCATTGCACAGGAGAGTGGACCATGTCTTCAGTGGTGATCGAGGCCGCAGCCATCGTGCTGCTGATCCTGGTCAACGGCTATTTCGCATTGTCGGAGATGGCTGTCGTGGCCGCCCGTAAGGTGCGCCTTGCGGCCCGGGTTGAGAACGGGAAACCCGGAGCCAGGGCCGCCCTGGAACTCAAGCAGCACACGGACCGCTTCTTTTCCACGGCCCAGATAGGGATCACCCTGGTGGGCATCCTGACCGGGGCCTTCAGCGGGGCGACCATCGCCCAGCGCCTTCAGGCCCAGCTGGCCCTGGTCCCGGCCCTGGAGCCCTTCAGCGGCCCTTTGAGCCTTGCTCTGGTGGTCCTTCCGGTGACCTTCCTGACCCTGATCCTGGGGGAGCTGGTGCCCAAGCAGCTGGCAGTGAACCATCCGGAACGGATGTCCAGGCTCACCGCGCCCTTCATGCGTCTGCTGATGCGGCTCACCCTGCCGGTGGTTCATCTTCTCAGTGCCACGACCCGGCTGGTGGTCGGCCTGTTGCGGATCAAACCCGCTTCCGAGCCGAACGTGACCGAGGAGGACATCCGGGGGCTGATCAAGGAGGCGGTGCTCTACGGGGAGGTGCAGCGCTCGGAGCGGGACATGCTGGAGAGGATCTTCCGTCTGGGGGACCGGCTGGTGGGGTCGCTCATGACCCGGCGCAACAGGATCGTGTGGCTGGACATCAACGCCCCAGAAGAAGAAATCCTGGACACGATCCTTGAACATCCGCATTCCAGGTTCCCGGTATCGGAGGATGGCCAGGTCAAGGCCGTCGGCGTGGTCAGGGCCAAGGACTACCTGGGCGCCTGCCTCAAGAATGGGGCAGCAGACCTGAAGGAACACCTGCTCCCTCCGCTGGTCGTGCAGCAGACCATGCACGCCCTGCACCTGCTGGAGCTCTTCAGGGGCAGGGAGCAGATGCACTTCGCCCTGGTGGTCAACGAGCAGGGGGAAACTCGGGGCCTGGTCACCTTCAATGACATCCTCGAGGCCATCGTCGGCGACACGCAGCCTGCCGCGGGGAAGGATGAACCGGCTGCCGTGCAGCTGGAGGACGTATCCTGGCTCATGGACGGGTTCATGCTTCTGGAGGATGTCAGTGAGATCCTCCCCGTGACTCTGCAGATGGAGGACGACGGGGAGAACATTCAGGATCTGGCCGGGTTCGTTCGGATTCAGATCGGCCATGTCCCCCGCATGGGGGAGTACTTCGACTGGGAGGGGCACCGGTTTGAGGTGGTGGACATGGACGGTCGCCGCATCGACCGTATCCTGGTCCGGCCCAGCCCTGAACATGCACGGGAGGGTTGAGCCGGCCGGTGACCGCCTTCAGAGCACCTCCGCACCGTCCTGTGTCACCAGGACCATGTACTCCCATCTCACGCCGCCCCATTCGGGGTAGTACAGGCCGGGTTCGATGGTGATGACCATGCCCGGCTTAAGCACGTCCGGGCTGAAAGGGCTCAGGCTTGGCGGCTCGTGGGTTTCCAGGCCGATGCCGTGGCCCAGGGCGTGGGTGAAGTGTGCGGCCTCACCCTGCCCGGCAAAGAAGTCGTAGGCCACGGCGTGCAGGTCCTTGACCGCCATGCCCGGGCGGATGGCCCGGATGGCCCGTTCCTGGGCCTTTTGGACCAGCTCCCGGGTGCGCAGGAAGACCTCTGTTGGCCGATCCCCGACCCAGAAGGTCCGGGTCTGGTCGGAGCAGTACCCCTGGTAGCGGGCCCCGGTGTCCACCAGCACAGGGCTCTGGGGCGTGATGCGGTCCTGTCCGGGGATGGCATGGGGCAGGGCGGCGTTGGGCCCCACAGCCACGATGGAGGTGAAGGACATCTCGCTGGCTCCGGCCTCCCGGAAGGCTTTCTCGATTGTCCAGGCCAGCTCCTCTTCGGTCCCCCCCGGGGCGAGCCCGGCTTCGATCTGCTCAAGGACACGGTGGTTGAGGGCGCAGGAGGCCGCGAGGGCTTCGATCTCCAGGGGGTCCTTGATGGTGCGCAGCTCTTCCACCAGGTTCCTGGTGGGTGCCAGGTCCAGCTTGTCCGCAAGGTCCTTGTGCAGGTCGAAGCTCATGCTGCGGGCCTCGAACCCGAGTGTGCCTGGAGAGAGCCCCTGCAGAAAGTCCGCGATCTGTTGGTGCTTTTTCCCGGTGTACACAAAGACACGCTCCTTGGGCCACACCCTCCGGGCTGCCTCCAGGTACCGGGGGTCGGTCAGCAGCCAGTCGCGGCCCGAGGCCGTGACCAGGAGCATCCCGGCGCTCTCGTTGCACTGGGGGTCGTGCAGCTCGAAGCCGCTCAGGTAGAAACGGTTGGCCGCGTGGGAAACCAGCAGGGCGTCGAGGCCCTGGCCGTGGAGCCTGCGGCGCAGCCCCTCGCGTCGGGAATGGAAGACAGAGGTGGTTCCGGGCATAGTGTCATCCTGGGGGAGAGACGTTCTCACAAGAGAAAGGATGTGGCCACCTTGAACACGTCGTCGTAGACCACGCTGTTTCGGATGGCCAGACACATTTCCAGGGACATGGACATCTTGCGCCTGGTTTCGTTCAGGATCTCGGACTTCTGCAGGTTGAGCCGGTGTTTGATGAAGTCGGCGTCGAAGTTGTCGATGATCAGGGACAGGCCTTCGGTGAAGTACAGGGAGCGGATCTTCTCCAGGTAGGGCTGACAGGCCTCCCGCCCCTGACGCCGGGCCAGCATGCAGAAAAAGATCAGGTGCACGATGAGGGTCTCGATGTGCATGCGATGGTCCACGTCGACCTGCAGGTTGTCCCGGCCGTGTTTGGCGATGAGATCCGAGGCAGTTTCAAAGACCTGTTTCTCCAGGATGGGGGAGACGGGAAACTTGGAAATGATGCGCACCAGCACCTGTTGCGGGTTCTCGTTGGTGGCGATGCCAAGCAAGCCGATGCTGATGAGCACCAGCTTGCGGGACAGGTCGCGCAGGATTGTCTCCTGCTTGATGGTGGCGTATCTCCGGACCAGGTCGTCGCTGAAGTCGGTGAAGGCGATCTCCAGGAGATGGCTGACATAGGGCTCGGTGGTGTAAGCGGCCTCATCGCTGATGATGCGCAAGCGGGAGGCCTTCTTCTCCTGCAGCACCTTGTGCAGGGAAAGCCAGTAGGCCGCCACCCCCTCCAGGGGGATTTCCACCAGGTCCAGGTCGCGGGACAGCTCACGGTGCTCACTGGTCGGGGTGGCCAGGGAGGGGGGGTGCTCCTTGTGGTTGCCGAAGAGCTTCATGGTCCACCTGTGAAGGCAAGGGTTGCTCGTGACCGGGTGGCACGGTACCGCTTTAAATGCTGGGACGCAAAAGAGCAATGACCCGGGATGGTCAGGATGCAGCAGAAGGATCGCAAAGAGGGCCCGGAACATGAGAGGCGCATCATGCACCTGGACATGGACGCCTTTTTCGCCTCCATCGAGCAGGTGGACAACCCCAAGCTCAAGGGGCTTCCCGTGATCGTGGGAGGGAGTTCGGACAGGGGGGTGGTCTCTGCGGCCTCCTATGAGGCCCGGAAGTACGGTGTGCACTCGGCCATGCCCGTGGTCCAGGCCAGAAAGCTCTGCCCCCGGGGGGTCTTTCTGCCGGTCAGGATGAAGCGGTACGCCCAGGCTTCCAGGCAGGTCATGGACATACTGGCCCGGGTTTCCCCCCTGGTGGAGAAGGCCTCGGTGGACGAGGCCTATGTGGACATCACCGGGACCGGGCGGCTGCCCGGCCCGCCACGGGAGCTGGCGGTGCAGGTCAAGAGACAGGTTCTTGAGACGACCTCTTTGACCTGCTCCATAGGCATAGCCCCGAACAAGTTCCTGGCCAAGATCGCCTCTGATTTTGACAAGCCGGACGGTTTGACGGTCATCGAGCAGGAAGCGGTTGCTGATTTTCTGGCCGGCCTTCCTGTGGGCAAGATCCCCGGGGTGGGGAAAAGGACCCTGGAGATTCTGGAAGGGGTGGCCGTGAGAACCGCCGGAGACGTGCTCAAATACCCCAGGTCCTTCTGGTCCGCCCGGCTGGGCAAAGGCGGGGAAAGCCTTTTTCGCAAGGCCCAGGGGATCGACACACGCCCGGTAGTGGTCAGCGAGGCAGCCAAGTCATGCAGTGCCGAGCACACCTTCGAGCAGGACACCGACGATCGGGAAAGGCTCAGGCAGTGGCTGCTCAAGCAGTCCGAGCGTGTGGGTCGTGAGCTCAG
>CAZUBS010000014.1:0-13875 GCA_964618595.1 uncultured Desulfohalobiaceae bacterium | reverse complement strand
ACAACGACTAGAGTCAAGACTAACTAACATCTACACAAAAGGGGCCTCACATGGGGCCCCTTTTGTTTTCTTTTCTGCCATTTTTCACAACTATGCTTTTGGGGCTCTCAGGGATGATAAAAACAATATTCATTCCCGAGTGACTTGGTCGACTTGCCCTACGTATATTAATTTGGTGGGCTGAGTGTTACTCCTCATAAAAATGCCACAAGGAAGACCATATGAAATATTTTGCCGTATGGGGTCTGGCCCTGCTGCTTTTGGCCGCCGGATGCCAGACCATGCAGGTGCGAACCGCAGGTCCGGAGAAAGAGCTCAGGGAGCGGGTTGCTGCTTACTGGGCGGCCAAGGCGGACAACGACCCCATCGCGACGTACCCATTCTATGCCTCGGGATACAGGGAGGAGGTTCCCCTCAAGACCCATGTCCGCAGGGGGAACATCGCCTTTTCGGACTGGAGCCTGGATTCCCTGGAGGTGCTCCCTTCAGGCGAGGAGGCCAAGGTCACGATCCAGGCGGACATGCAGGTCATGGGGCTGACCTTTGAAAACGCCACCATGACCGAGAAATGGGTGCTGGAAGAGGGCTCCTGGTACCTGGACGCGCCCACCCCTAAGCAGAGCTTTCAGAAGCTCTTCTCCCCCTCCAGCCCTCCAGCGGAATCCAAGGAATGAAGCTCTTCCAGCGCCTTTTTTTCATTCTGGCAGTGTTGTCTCTGTCCTCGCCTGCCTTTGCCGAGGTCGTGACGGGGCAGGCCGCCTTCCAGTCCTGGTCAGGGTACTGGTGGCCCATGAAAACGGGCGAGCTGGTCAAGGGGTATGTGGGGCGTCCCAGCCCTTTGGAAAAATACGATCAGTATGCAGTGGGGCAATCACCTGGGCCGGCCACCACCTGGGCATTGCAACGCAGCAACGAGATCTACGACCCAACGGCCTTAGGATGGGAAGGGTTGTGCCATGCCTGGGCTAATGCGGCCCTGCTGGAGGACGTGGACTTTGCGGCTTCCTCACTGGAAGGGATATTCTGGCGGGTGGCGGACAAGAAGGGGCTGCTCACCCTGGCCCACTCCAACGACCTCAAGCTGGACCAGTCCTGGGTCTCCGACCCCCGGAGCCTGCACTTCTTCCTCCTCAACTACCTGAAGGAGCAGGGGCTGGGCATCGGCATCGACCTCGACCCGGGAAGCGAGTTCTGGAGCCACCCCCTGTACCGGTTCGAGATGGACATCAGCTCCGGGGTAAGCACGGACTTCGTGACCTGCACGGTTTTTTACGCCGACTACCTTCCGGTGTACAATGAGCAGCACACCACCATCGAGCGGAGCAAGACCTACACCTACCGGCTGACCAAGGACGGCGCCGGCCAGTACGTGTCCGGGGAGTGGACCGGGAGCTCGGTCACGGACCACCCCGGCTACATCTGGGTGCCCATTACCCAGAACACGCGCTGCCCCTTTCTGGACCACGACAAGGTCCTTGAGATCGCCCACTCCCAGGACGACCCCCTGGAAGGCCTGGCTGCCGAGCCTGGCCACCACTGCCTGGTGGTCTACCCCGGTGAGGAGGATCTGATCCCCATCCAGGTGCCTGCCGGGACCCGGTCGCTCGACCTGTGGCTCGGCTTTGACACCCGCAGCCCCGGAACCCGGGCGGAGTATGAGCTGACCCGGGGCGGTGAGATCATCTCCGCGGGCAGCCTCTCCGGGTCGCTTTCCCAAGTCAGCCTGGCCGACCCGGATGCCGGGCAGTACCAGCTCCGGGTCCACCCCGGGAACAGCCGCGGATCGGTATCCGTCAACATGTACCTGGACCTGGGTCTGGCCGACACGCATCTCCTGCCCCTCTATCCGACCGCTGCGGACTGGCAGGGACTGGCGTTGGCCAGCCGCGACCAGGGGCTTAGCAGCAACCGTGTCTACGCCACCATCATGGGCGACAACGGCCTGCCCCTGTCCCTGGCCGCGGACCAGCTGGTCCTGAATGGGCAGGCCAAGTGGAGCGGCCTGATCCCCCTGGACCAGCGCAGCGACATCTTTTCAGGCGCTGCTCCCAAGGCCCTGAAGATCACCTCCGAGCGCGGTCTGAGCATGCTGCACCTAGTGGGCAGCAGCGGCCTGCTCCAGTCGCCGCCCGCAACTGCATCCCCTGCCGTGGGGACCCAAAAGGTGGTGCCGTTTTTGACTGACCAGTTCAACCGGGACAAAAGGGCAACCGTCCACCTGGCCAACACCGGGCAGGCCAGCTCTGAGGTGGATGTGACCCTGCACCCGGACGTGGGCCAGGATTTGAACCGGAGCCTGTCACTGGGTCCGGCGGAGGTGGTGGCGTTCACCCCCGGGTCCTACTTCGGGGGCAGCAACCTGGAGGGCTGGGCCCTGCTGCACGACCCCGCCGAGGTCGTGGCCGGGAACGTGCTCCTGGAGGAGGACGGGGTCAGGTCGGACGCCCTGCCCCTGCTGACGCCGGCAACGCGGCTGCACCTGCCCCACCTCATGTTCGACAGCTACTGGCGCACCCGCCTGGGGCTGTACAACCCCTCGGGGGAGTGGCTGGACATCACCCTGCAGTTCACCAACCAGGGGCAGGTTTTGGACTCGGTGGTCAGTCTGCCGCCCTGGGGGAGACAGGAGCTGGTCCTGACCCCATCGCGCTGGGGCCTGACCACGGCGGAGATGAACGCCGGGTGGCTCTCCCTGACGGCTGAGCGGGATTTTGCGGGCTGGTTCGGGTACCAGGGTGGGGAAACCCTGTCCCTGATGCCCCTGTACGAGAGCGGCGCGGCAGGCACGCAGAAACGCCTCTGCCACGTGGCCAGCGACATCTACTGGTGGACAGGGCTGGCCCTGGTCAACACCGGCCAGGCCGGGACTGAGGTGACCCTGATCGCCCTGGACCAGGCCGGGGCCGAGGTGGACAGGGCCACGCGATCCCTGGGCCCTGGGGAGAAGCTGATCACCCTGACCAGCCAGCTCTTTGCGGCATCCGGGGTGGAGAGCCTGCGCCTGAGCTCCACCCAGGCGGTAGAAGGGTTTGCGCTCTACGGCAGCCATGTGGGTGGAGGGATGCTAGCCGCCCTGCCTCTTTAAGCCTCTTACACAACGAACCTCAGCCTGAAACAAGAAGGGACCAGATGCGATTTTTTCATGCAGCCTGTGCCGGCGTGCTGCTGGCCGCTTTGCTCGCACCGCCGTTTTCCGCTGGTGCAGCCGAGGGGCTGGGCCTGTTCTACTCCGGGGGGCTCAAGGGCCAGATCGAGGCCTGTCCTGGCTGAGGGGACGAGCTGACGGGGGGTCTGCCCCGTTACAAGACGGCCCACGACAGCGTCCGGTCCAAGGCACCGGGAAAGGTGCTGACCATCAATGCCGGCGACAATGTGGAGGCCCTGCCCGGCGAGGCGACCTTCAAGGAGCTGCAGCTGACCCTGACTGCCTGGGGCATGATGGACACGGCCATGGTGGGGGTGGGTCCAGGAGAGCTGTCCCTGGGGCGTGAGATGCTCCGGGACATTGCCTCGGGCGTGACCGTCCCCCTGGTCTGCACCAACCTGGACCCCTCTGCAGGGGGCACAGGGTTCATCACACCCTGGGTCAAGACGGAGTGGGAAGGCAGGACCATCCTCCTGACATCGGTGGTGGCCCCGAGCCTCCTGCCCGAAGCCTCGGACCTTGAGCTGACAAGCCCGGAGCCGGCCCTGCGCCGGGTGCGGGACACCGTCACCCACGACATGCTGATCACGGTCATCCATGCGGGAGCCGCCGGCGCCAAGGACCTGCTGACCAACGTCCAGGGCATCCACGTGGCCGTACTGGGCCAGGGGGCCAGCTGGGCCTTCAGGAACGAGAAGCTCGACACGCTGGTGGTGGCCAACAACTTCAAGGGCAACTTTCTGACCTGGGCGGACCTGGACCTGCAGGAGGGGAAGGTTGTCCAGGCCGACTCCGGCCGGATCACCCTGGACGACGGCATCGGGGAGGATGCGTCCATCCTGGGGCTTGTGGACGAGCACAAGCGCTGGGCCAGGGTTCGTCAGGACTACCTGCAGAGCCTGGAGGACATCCGGCGCTGGGAGTTCATGGGCATGAAGAGCTACACCGGGGCCGACTCCTGCCGCTGGTGCCACCAGCAGGAGTTTGCCTCCTGGCAGGAGACTGCACATGCCCGGGCCATGGACACGGTGGCCGAACAAAGCGACCCCGACTGCCTGTCCTGCCACGTGACCGGCATGAACGACCCCCAGGCCATGAACGGCTTCATCTCCCCGGACATGACCCCGAACAAGGCCAACGTGCAGTGCGAAGCCTGCCACGGGCCGGGCAGCTCCCATCTTCTTGAGCCGGAAAAGAACGCCATGGCGGTCCCGGATGCACAGGGGTGCCTGAGCTGCCACACCGAAGAGTGGAGCCCTGACTTCAACTACTACCTGTACCGGTACAAAGGGGTGCACCAGTGAAACAGAGGATGCTCGCGGCAGCGCTTGGCTGTTTGTTCGTGCTGACCGGCCTGCACGCGGCAAATGCCGGGTGGCTGGAAATGCCGGTCCAGTGGAGGGTTGGGTCCGTGTACACCGACCCGGTCACGGGCCAGGAGCAGGAAGTTGTCTGGGAGTATGCCGTGGACCGGAAGGCGAACATGCTCACGGTGACAGCTCCGGGAGGGACGCTGGACCTGGAGGTGGAGGCTGTCCTTGATGACCAAGGACTGCTGACCCGCCTGACCGAGACCCGGAAGGTCGGCCAGAGAACGCTGTCCTCAGGCAGGGACGTGCCGCCGAGCCGGCCCCAGGTCGTGACCCAGGGCATGGTCCCCCTGAGCCTGCTCCATGTTCAGGACCTGCACGGCACGGACTTTCCCGTGCAGGTGACAGAGGTCACCTCGGCTGGCGGTGCCGTGTTTGCCACCACCTACCAGCTGGAGCGGCAGGCGCTCTCCCGGGAGCGTGCACTGGAGGAGGGCCTGCTCCGCGTCGAGCAGTCCATCCTGGCCGGAACAGGGCCGTTGCTCGACTATTCCCTGCGCGACCAGGACGGGACGCTGGTCCTGCGCCAGATCTGGAACGGGGAGCTGCCCTTCTGGCTGCACGAGGCCACCGAGAACAGGCGGTCCTGGCTGCTGCCGTAGGGTTAGTGCGTCGTCCTTCATTCTCGTCACACGACCAAGACCCACCTCTCCACGTGCCCTCTTCGGTGATTGGCCTTGCGCCAAGTCAGTGCCCTGAGGCGAGGATCAGTAGGTCAAAAAGTCCTGCTTGAGCTCCTTGAGGCGCTTGAGGAAGCTGTTGGAGATGAGGTCGGCATCCGGTGCGCTCTTGATCACGTGGGGGGTGATGAAGATGAGCAGCTCCGAGCTGCTGAAGCTCTTCTGCTGCGTGCCCACCAAGTACTTGAGGAGGGGGATCCGCCCCAGCACGGGGATGCCGGTGTAGCCGTCGGAGTTGCTCTGGCGGATCAGGCCCCCGATGACGATGGTCTGCTCGTCCTGCACGGCCAGCCGGGTGGTGGCCAGCCGCTTGGAAAAGATGGGCGAGTCCACCCCCTGGACCGTGCGGTCGGAGATCTGGCTGACCTCCTGGCTGACATCCATGCGCACCAGCCCCTTCTCGTTGATGTGCGGGGTGACCGTGAGCAGGATGCCGGTGTCGCGGTACTGGATGGTCTTGTCCACGGTGGTGGCGGTGCTGCCCGCCTCGGTGGTGCGCAGCTCCGAGGTCACGATGGGCACCTCGTCCCCGATGTCGATGCGCGCCTCCTGGTTGTCCGAGGCCAGGATGTGGGGGGAGGAGAGCACGTTGACCTTGTTGTCCTCGGCCAGGGCCTTGAGCACCGCGGTCAGCTTGTCCGTGTGGGTGACCAGGTAGGTCAGGCCGGACCCGATCAGGCTGTCCCCGCCCCCGATGACGCCAAGGCCCGAGTCCACGCTCAGCTCGCTCTCGGTGTCGTTGGCCAGGTCGAAGACAAAGCTCCACTCGATGCCCAGCTTGGAGGACTCGTCCAGCTGCACGTCCGCGATCAGGACCTCGATGAGCACCTGCTTGGGGTAGAGGTCGAGCTTCTCGATGACCGAGTAGATCTTGTCGTAGTCCGACTTGACGCAGCGGATGAGGATGGAGTTGGTGGTCTGGTCCACGACGAAGCTGACCTCCCCGACCAGGGAGCCGCTGACAGCGCCGACGCTTTCCACCACTGCCTTGTCCTCGGTGACCTGCTGCTCCTGCTCTTCCCTGAGCTGCTGCCCAACGGGCAGCTGCTCCGTGTCCTCCCTGTCCCTGGTGTCGGGGGAGCGCTCGAAGAGCCCCTGCAGGGAGGTCACGATCTCCTCGGCGTCGCCGTTCTGCACGTAGTAGACGTAGATGTTCTCCACCTGCGCATCCTGGGCGATCTGGGGCACGTCCTGATCCAGCTCCTCGACCCAGATGTCGGCGAACTCCAGCAGCCGTTCGCTCTTGGTCACGGCCAGCAGCTTGTTCAGCCGGTCCATGGCCAGGAAGGAGATGCGGCTGGACGGGCCGCCCTTGTCCGGGGTGAAGCCCATGGTCTGGGCCAGGGACTCCAGCTCCTTGGCAACCTCAGACGCCACGGCGTACTTCAGGGCATAGACCCTGACCTGCATGTCCGCGAATACGCTCTCGTCGAAAAGCTCGATCAGGCCGGTGACCTTGGGCAGGGTGTGGGGGAAGTCGCTGACGATGAGCACCCCGGTGGGGTCGTGGGCATAGATGAGGGCGCCCTTGGCAAGGTAGGGCTGGATGATCTTCACGATCTCGCTGGCCGCGATGTAGTGCAGCCTGAAGGCCCGGATGATCTGGCCGCGGTTGGGCCGCGCCTCCTGGTCGGGCAGGATCAGGTTCTGGTCGGGGATGGACTGGGCGGCCTCGGACAGGGGCATGATCTCCCAGATGCCGTTGTCGTCCTTGACCATGGTCACCCCGTTGATGCGCATGATGCCCTGCAGAAGCTCAACGAGCTGGTTCCGGTTGAAGGTGTCCTCCACCTTCAACGAGACCCTTCCCCCCACATTGGGCTGGAACACGTAGTCATCCTCCAGCAGGTCCATGAACAGCCGGACCACGTCGGCCAGGTCGGCGTCGTAGAAGTTGAAGGAGACCTGCTGCTGGTCGCCGCCGACCTCTTTGGCGCTGGCTTCCCGGTCGCCGGGGGCGGGCGCGTCGTGCATGCCGATGACCTGCTTGAGCCTGGAGTTGAACAGCTCGTTGTCCTGCTCCATCTCGCGCAGTATCTCCCTGGCCCGCTGCTTTTCCTCGGCGGGGCTCGGGGCCTGGCCTGTGAGCGAGAGATCCTCCTTTTCGGCGGCCCGGGGCTTCTTGCCGGCCTGCACAGTGCCCGGGGCCATGGCCTGCTCCCGGAGGCGGGGTTCCATGGCCGCGCAGGACAAAAGGGTCAGGGCGCAGCAACACAGCAGGCAGACACGCAGTAGAGCTTTCATGGTCGGAAAATCCCTAGTTGACAGGTTTGTAGACGGCCCCGAACGGGGTGTTGATCTTGCGCAGCCTGCCTTGTTCGACCAGGCGCTCCTTTTCCTCCGGTTCCATGCGGTTGATGGTCGAAGCGCTCAGATCCCCCCCCTCGGAGCTCTCGGCACCAAATGCTTCAGAGGCATCTGGCCCGTGGGTTTTGGAAGAAGATGAGGACTGAGTGCCTTGTTCCTCTGCCGACGCAAGTGTGAGCGGCAGGGAGTCGCCGGCCACTGCCTGGGACTGGGGTCCGCTGTGCAGGCAGGGCCAGAGCAGGGCCGTGGCAAAAAAGAGGCAGAGCAGATGGATGCGGCGAGGTGGTCTCATGTGCATGCGTCCTATTTCACGGGTTTGTAGACATTGCCAAAGGGGGTGTTGATCTTGCGCAGCTTGCCTTCCTCGACCAGGCGGTCCTTGTCCTCCTGGTCCATGCGGTTGACATCGGCCGTGCTCAGGGCATCCCCGTCGCCCCCCTGGCCTTTTTTCTGCGCGGAGGACGCGGAAGAACCGCCGCCGTCACCGGTCGAGGCGGAGGCCGAGGCCACGGGGCCCGCGATGGCCCCCTGCTCGACCTCGATGGTCGTTTTCTGTTGCGTGGCCTGGGGGGAGGACTTCTTGTTGTCGAACAGGCCCACGCTGAAGGTCTGCTGCCGGCTGTCCTCCAGCTCGACCCGGTCCTCGTGGATCTCCTTGACCGTGTAGCTTATCCTGGCATTGCCGTCCTCGTCCCTGGCCTCCTGACCCTCGGTCAGGATCCGGCTCTTGGGTGCGCTCCTGAAGTGCCTGAAGGAGAGGATGGCCCGTTTTTCACCCCCGGACAGATAGGTGCCGTGCAGGGCCACGTCGTTGCGGTTGGTCGGTGACGGGGGGGGAGGTTCTTCCTCCTTCGGCGGGTCTGGTTTCGGCTGAGGGGGCATCCAGGCCTCGCGGTCCGGGGAGAACAAATTCTGCTCCGCAATGATGGAGTAGCGTGCGGGCCCCGGGTTGGTGGTCTCCAACTGCCCCTTGAGCTCCTGGATGACCAGGCTGGTTTCGGTGTCCCCGTTTCCGGGAGACGGGGAGAAGGTTTGCTCCGCCTGCTGGCCGTAAGCCCCCAGGGCCAGGACAAATCCGATCCCGGCCACCAGGAAGAGGGCGCCGGAGATGTAGAAACGCAGTCCGAGCTTGCTGATTTTCATGTCGTGGTCAGTGCGGAAAGTTGCGCGTTGAAGTAGAAGTACCGTTTTTCCCTGGTGCTGATGATCTTGATTTCCAGGTCGTCGAAGAAGAGGTAGCGCTGGTGGTCCTGGATGCGCACCAGAAAGTCCCGGATGGCCCCGATCTCGGCCCGGGCGTTGATGTTCATCTTGAGCAGGGAGAAGCTGTCGCGCTCCACGCGGGGCAGGATCTTGATGGCCCGGATATCCACCCTGGTCTCCTGAGCCAGGTCGCGCACCAAGTTTTGAAATGTGACCTCTGAAAGCGAGGGTGTCCCTTCCTTGACGAACTTTTCCCTGACCAGGGCCTCCCGGAAGGAAACCAGCGAACGGTGCAGATCGGAGTAGTCGTCCTTGTTGGCGATGATCCGCGACAGCCGCTCCAGCTTGGCTTCCTGCAGGGCGATGGCGTCCTCCAGGGAGCTGTTGTACCCGGCCACGGCCTGGTAGCCGTAGCGAAGGAAAACCGCCAGCAACAGGACCAGGGCCACGACCAGCAGGACGCGTCTGCGATTTTCGGGTGCGAGAAGTGCGCTTTGAGCAGCCATGGTCTGTCTACCTTTGGGTCTGGGCCTTGATTTGAAACACTTCCTGGTTCCCCCTGGAGGTGATGGGGGACTCGAAGGAGACCTCCCGGAACAGGGGGGAGTTCTCCAGTGCCTCGACCACGGCCGAGGCCGAGCCGGCCGTTCCCTGGATGTGGATCTGGCCGTTCTTGTAGATGAACCGGTGCAGCCACGCCTTTTGCGGGGTGACCTCGGTCAGCTCCTTGAGCAGCTCTCCCGGCTGGGGCTGGCTGTTCACGAAGTTCACGACCGAGCGCAGGTCCTGCACGATGTCCTGGTTCTCCTGCCTGAGGCCGGACAGGGCCTCGGCCTGCTCGCTCAGCTGGTCGACCCTCTGCTGCAGCTTGTTCAGCCGCCCCCGCTTCCCGGCCAGCTCGGCCAGGGGGTAGCTGATCACGGCCACGAGCACCAGGGCCAGGCCTGCGACCTGCAGCCAGAGGGCCAGCCGTCGCCGCTTGAGCACGGTCTGGGGGACCATGTTGATGACGTACGGCTGCTCGTGGAAGGCGCCGCTGGACTGTGCGGGCAGCTTGTCCAGGACCTGGCAGTGGTCGTCACGGGCCTGCAGGGTGTGGCACAGTCCAGTGGCGTCGATACGGGTCTGCCAGAGGAAAAAGTCCTCCGGCGGGGCCGGCAGGTTGTCCAGCATGGGACGGGTGCGGGTCAGGAAGGCGTCCGCGTCGTGGCCCTGCTCGTCCCCCTCCCAGGCGCTGAACACGATCCGGTTCTCTTTCCAGACCAGGATCTCGGTCTCCCTGCCCCCCCCGGACAGGTAGGCCCCTTCCTGCTGGTTCAGGGCCGCCCAGAACACCAGGGAGGGGAAGACCCCCGAGAGGGTGATGCCGGCCCCGGCAACGGCCTCCAGGAAGGGGCGCAGCTGACTGCGGGTGGCCATGGTGGCCTGGATGTCGATGTCCTGGTCGCGCTGCTCGCTGCTGTAGTGCAGGTAGACCGAGGAGAGCTCAAAGGGGACATGGCGCATCATGGCGTACTGCACGGCCTGCTCCAGGTTGTCCTCGGCCGCCCGGGGCAGCTGGGTGTGGACCAGGGTGAAGTACTTGAGCGGCAGACCCAGAAACCAGGAGTCGTCGGCCCGGGCAGGGAACTCCTTGCGGATGCGCTGCAGCACCTGGGGCAGGTGGCTGGTCCCGGACAGGGGGTACTCGGTCTGCTCCTCAAAGGTGTCCCGGCGCAGCAGGGTGTTCCTGAACCTGTAGAGCAGGACCCTGTCCGGAAGCAGGAACAGGTAGATGTTGTTGGGTGAAAACGAGGGCAGACTGCGCATCTTATGTATCGCTTACCTGATAGGTCCTCTGGGTTGTCATTGGTGCGTCCCGTTCGTTGTCCCGCACCCTGGAGACACTGATGGTCAGGTGCGTGACCTTATGCACGGCAAATGCCGCGGTCAAGCTGCTGTAGTGCTCGGGCGGCACGATGTCCGCAAGGTCGGACATTTTTTCAACGGGCTGCTCCTGCCTGTAGGCGACGATTTCCTGCACCACCTCAAGGGGCATGTCCTCGACGAGTGCAAAGGCCTGCACCGGGGCGGTGTTGATGTCCAGCTGCAGTGCCTCCCCGTACAGGGTCAGGAAATCGCGCAGCCCGGGGTGGCCGGAGCTCCCCAGAAACAGCTCCGGGGTGACACCTCTGACCAGGAGCAGCTCCTCCAGGCTTTCAAAAGGTCCGTTCTTGCAAATATAGGGCCTTTCCAGCGACTGGTAGTAGTCGTTCTCCGCGCCTTCCACCCGGTGGTTGCCGTCCCTGTCCACCCAGTCCAGGATGGAGTTGGTGATGCTGGTGATCTCCGTCTCGTCGTCCAGCCCGCACCAGGTGAGCACCTTCCTCCACTGCCCGGCAGTGAGCTGGTTGATGTTGAACCGGCCGGCGGCATTGAGCAGACGCACCTGCAGCTCGGTGTCCTGGACGGTGACCAAAAAAGGCTCGGATCTGGGGTACCAGAGCTCCAGCCGCTCATCCGTGAGCGCCTCCAGCTCCTCCTTTTGCTTGAACAGGTTCTGGTTGGCCCGGTATTTCTGGAACTCGTGGTAGCCGATGGCCAGACCGGACTGGAGCAGAAAGTCGTCCCTCTCCAGGGACTGCAGGTTCAGGGCGGTGAGCCCCTTGAGCCTGGCGGTGGTGGCATACCCAAGGGCCAGGATGGAGAGCACCGCGGTGATCCAGAGCACGGCGATGAGGATGAATCCCTGTGTCTGTGCCGTGGTTTTGGCCGTGCCTCTCATGCCCCGGTCTCCGGTGGTGCGTCTTTGGCCACGGGCACGTGCAGGGTGAAGGGGCGGCCCTGAAAACGGTAGGAGAAGAGGATCTGCCCCGGCAGCTCCTTCTGGGTCCAGGTCTCCAGCGGCAGGACCGGCAGCTCCTCTTCAGTTTCGGCCAGCAGGGACACGTCGCCCTCGTACGGGGGCGCGTTGGCGGCAAAGGGCCGAAACTCCTCCGATGCAAAGCTGAAGGAGGCATCGGTCAGCTCGGAGAGCACCCGGATGCTCTTCTCCCGCACGCTTTCCGCGGGGCTGAAGGGAGTCTCGACCCCGGCACCGGCAGCCGTGAACCGGGACAGCTCCTCGGCCAGCTCCTGCTCGGGCACGGTACGCTTGTAGATGAACAGCTCCTGCCCTTCTTCGGCATCCCCTGCCAGGTACAGGCAGGTGAAAAAGAGGCCCTGCCCTGGCCGGTCGGGTGATCCCAGGCCGCTTTTGGTCACGTAGAAGAGCGTGGTCGGGCCGCCGGCGACAAAGGAGTGCTTCCCCCGCTCCCAGCTGAAGGTGTAGGGCACGGACTGGAGCAGGTCCCTGGAGAGGAGCCGGACCAGCTGGAGGTGGCGCTGCAAAGGCTCGGTGCGCCTGCCCTGGCGCTCCCAGGTCCGGGTGGCCGTGGAAAAGGCCGCGTAGAGGATCGTGACCACCAGGGCCATGACGGTCAAGGCGATGACCGTCTCGATCAGGGTGAAACCGGCCGCGGCCGGCAACAGCTTACGGGGTGGTCGCGTCATCTTCGAAGGCGAGCCTGTTTTTGAAGTCCTCGGTGAAAAAGTTCGTGTCGTAGGCCTGGACCATGGTCAGGGTCATGTTGCGGCCGGAGTCGCGGTCGGTCAGGGTGAACAGGTAGCGGTAGAGCTCGGTGGGCACCTTGATCTGCACCTCCTGGAACTCGAGCTCGTCCTGGACACCTTCAAGCGGCTGGAGGCGCAACCGCCAGGCATAGCCGTCACGCTCCCCTTCCCAGGGGAAGTCGGGATCCCTGACATCGAAGAACATGAGCTCGCGGAAGGCCTGGGTGGTCTGGACGGTGAAGTCCATGGCCCGCCTGCTCCTGAACTCCAGCCGGGTGCTTGAGGAGAGCAGCTGGAAGAAGGCGGTGACGGTGATGGAGACGATGACCAGGGCCACCAGCACTTCGAGCAGTGTGAACCCCGCCTCACTCTTCCTGGGCGTGCTCTTCAATGCTCACCTCGCCAAGGAACGGGTCGATGATCAGGGACAGGGACCGCCCGCCTCCCCTGAGGCGCACGCTCCCCCCCCGGGCCGATCCGTCCGGGTAAAACACCGTCAGGGTCGTGGTGACCGGTTCCTCTCCGGTCTCCTCCCCCAGGACCAGGTCCACCGCCTCGGGCAGGGCAAGCACCTTGCCGTGCAGCGACTCGGACACGGTCCTGTTGCCCGGGTCGAACAGGCAGGGGTTGGTCTGGCCCTGGACCAGGGCGTAGCCCCGGGCGGCCTGGAAAAAGGTGAACAGCTCCCGGGCGCTGCTCTTGAGCTGCAGCCGCTCCCGCTGGCCGAAGTTGTAGCCCAGGAACAGGGTCAGGCTCAGGCCCAGCAGCGCCACCACGATGATTATCTCCAAAAGGGTGAACCCGTTCTGCCGGTCCTGCCCCCCCGGAAGGGGTGTCATGCCCGGGCCGGTCACTGCACCTGCCCTCAATTGGACCAGCTCTGGATGTCCTGGTCCTCGTCCTCGCCGCCGGGCTGGCCGTCAAAGCCGTAGGAGACCAGGTCGTAGTCGCCGTGGTCCCCTGGTGACTTGTAGATGTACTCATTGCCCCAGGGGTCCAGGGGCACGTCCTTGGGCAGGTAGGGGCCGTCCCAGGCGTCAACGGTCTGGGGCTTTTCGCGCAGGGCCTCCAGCCCCTGCTCGGTGGTGGGGTATTTGCCCACGTCCAGGCGGTAGGAGTCCAGGGCCGTGCCGATGAGCTCGATCTGGGCCCGGGCGGTCTTCTGCTTGGCCCCCCCGACCTTCTGGAAGAGCTTGGGCCCGACCAGGGAGGCCAGCAACCCGATGATGATCATGACGATCAACAGCTCGATCAGGGTGAAGCCGCGGTTGGAAGTTCGTTTGTCAGGCATGGTTTGTTCCTTTTGCAAACTTGTAAGGTAATTTCTCATGGTCTTCGGCCCCGTATGGAATTTTTTATAGATCATACAAACCTGTGTCGGTTTGATAGATTCCTATGTAAGGCTTGGAGAGGTGCTTCATTGTCGTTGTCGTTGTCATAATCGTAATTTTTTCATTGATTGTTAGCTCGATCACGTTTTGAAAAGGCAGGGTTTCGTCCCTGCGGGACGAGGTACTTTTTTGCTGGTCCAAAAAAGTACCCAAAAAAGGACCTGGGCCGGCTACGGTCCTTTATCGCC
>CAZUBS010000013.1:1836-13882 GCA_964618595.1 uncultured Desulfohalobiaceae bacterium | reverse complement strand
GTCCCTCCTTCGCACAAGGCTACGGAGGGCAGGCCAGCGGGGATTTTTCAACGGCTTGCTAGCGGGTCAGATTGTCTTTGAGCAAATGGCGGGCCAGGCGAACCGCGGCCACGGCGTCGCCGGCATGTCCGTGGGCCCCGATGGAGGATGCAAAGGCTTCGGTAACCACAGCGCCGCCGACCATGACCTTCGCGGCCAGCCCACGTTCCTTGACCAGATCCACCGTCTCCTGCATGCGGACCATGGTGGTGGTCATCAGGGCGGACAGCCCGATAAGGCCGGCCTGCTCCGCCTCGGCCCTGTCCACGATCACCTCCGCGGGGACGTCCTTTCCCAGGTCGATGACCTCGAACCCATGGTTTCGGAGCATCAGGCTGACGATGTTCTTGCCGATGTCGTGGATGTCCCCCTGCACCGTGGCCATGACCACTTTGACGCCGTCACGCTCATCGCCGGAAGCCTGCAGCAGCGGCCTGAGCCTTGCAAAACCAGCCTGCACCGTTTCCGCAGCCAGGAGCAGCTGCGGAAGAAAGAACTCCCTGCGCTCGTACTTGTCCCCCACGGTCACGATCCCGGGGATAAGCTCCTCGTTGATGAGCTCAAAGGGCTCTCGCCCACCGGCCAGATCCTTTTCGATCAGCTCAAGGACGGTTTCCTGCTCGCCCAGCACCACGGCCTGCTGCAACGGGCTTGCAGTGGAGTCCGGGAGCTTGCTTCGGGCTGTGGGCCGGGCCGTGCGGCTCGGGTCCTCTGACCAGTCGGAAAAATTTTCTATGAATCGCCTGGCCTGGGGGTCGCGGCCCAGAAGGACCTCGGTGCTGGCCAGGACCTCGCCCAGCCTGGCCGTGTTCGGGTTGGCAATGCAGGCTGACAGGCCCGCAGCGGCAGCCATGACCAGAAAGGTGGTGTTCAGCAGATTTCTGGCCGGAAGTCCGAAAGAGATGTTGGAAAGGCCCAGGACCGTCGGCAACCCCCACTGCTCGCGGCAGACCCGGATGGTCTCCAGGCAGGCCAGTGCCGCTTCGGGCTTGGAGGAAACAGTCAGCGCCAGGGCATCCACCATGACCAGGCTTCGCGGTATGCCAAGCTCCTCCACCTGCCGCAGCAGGCTCTCGATGATCTTCAGCCTGTCAGCTGCAGTGACCGGCAGCTTGCTGCCCTCAAGAGGTAGCAGGATGAAGGGTGCCCCGTGACGCTTGCAAAGGGGACCCAGCTCCTCCAACCTGCCGGGCTCGCCGCTGATTGAGTTGATCAGGCTGGATCCGGGGCAAACCTCCAGAGCGGCCTGCAAAGCGGCAACATTGTTGGAGTCGAGGCTCAGGGGACAGTCAATACGGCGGATCAGCTCCCGGACCAGCCGGGGCAGCTGCCGTTCTTCGTCGACCATGGCCGCGCCCACGTTGACATCGAGCACAGGGGCACCGGCTGCAACCTGCTCCCGGGCCAGCCTGAGAGCCTCGGCCAGCAGACCCTGCTCGAGCTCACGGCTGAGCTGCTTCTTTCCAGTCGGGTTTATCCGCTCGCCAATGACCGCCAGTGGGTGGGGCCAGCCCAGGGGCAGCGACACACTGCGCGAGGTGAGCACCAGGGGGAGGTTCTCCCTGGCCGGCAGGGCCCTTGGCTCACGCTGCTGCACGGCCCCCCTGAGCTGCCGGATGTGCTCCGGGGTTGTGCCGCAGCACCCCCCCAGGCATCTGGCCCCGAGATCCACGAAGGCGGCGGTCCGCTCGGCAAATTCCCGCGGCCCCAGACTGAAAACCGTCCGGCCGTTTTCCAGCTCGGGCAGCCCGGCATTGGGCTGGACGAGCAGTGGTGTTGCCAGCCGGTCCTGCATGGCCCTGACGACGCTCAGGAGCTGTTCAGGACCTGCGCTGCAGTTGGTGGCCACCAGCTCCACGCCCAGATTCTGCATGGTGTCCACAAAGACCAGTGGGGCCGTGCCTGTCAGGCTCCCCCCTTCCTCGAAGGTCATGGAAACACCAACCGGGAGATCACAGACCTCACGCGCCGCCAGGACGACAGCCCGGGCCTCGGCCAGGTCGTAGTGTGTCTCCGCCAGGATCAGATCGACACCCCCCTGGACCAGGCCGCTGATCTGGGCTGTAAAGTAAGCCACCAGTTCCCGGAGCGTAGTCTCACCCATGGGCTCGGGCATCAGCCCGGTCGGTCCGACGCTTCCGGCCACACAGGCCTTGTCCTGGGCGATCTCCCTGGCCAGGGAGGCCATGGTGCGGTTGAATGCCACCACCTCGGCCTGGTCGGCCAGCTTCGGTGCTGAGCCGCCAAAGGTGTTGGTGGTCAAAAAATCGACACCGGCCTGGAGGTACTCCCGGTGCACCGAACGGATCACGTCCGGGTTGTGCAGCCCGAAAAGCTCCGGGGACTGACCGGGCTTCAGCCCCCTGCCCTGCAGCAAGGTGCCGAACCCTCCGTCAAAGATCAGGACTGTTCCTCGTCCGAGCAGGCTCTTGAGGCTGGGCAATGCGTTCTCCTGGGGGGGGATGTCTCAGCGGAAATACGGCCACATTGGTTGCAAGGGCCCTTTGGGGCCTCACACCCGGAACCTTATGGCTGTACTGAAAATCATTGAAAAGGACAAATAAAATCTATACTCATAAGAGGTTGACAGGGCTGACCCCCGGAACGTCCCCAGACCCACAGAAGATACTTCATGACTGCTGATACACCAAAGTCCGTCCAGGAAGAAAAAAAGAAAAAATCCGGCCCTGAACCAAAAGCCAGGGCTTCGAGAAAGCAGGCCGCCCAGCCCGATGCCGCAAAGGGCCACGTCGTGCCCATGGATCCCCTCAGGCTCTACCTGCGGGAGGTCAATGCCGTGCCCATGCTGGAGGAGGACGAGGAGTTCGAGCTGGCCCGCAGGGTCAGGGACCTCGACGACAAGGAAGCGGCCTTCCGGCTGGTCACCTCCCATCTCAGGCTGGTGGTCAAAATTGCCATGGAGTTCCAAAGGCGCTGGATGAAGAATGTGCTCGACCTCATCCAGGAGGGCAACGTCGGACTGATGAAAGCCGTCCAGAAGTTCGACCCCGAGCGGGGCATCAAGTTCTCCTACTACGCGGCCTTCTGGATCAGGGCCTATATTCTCAAGTTCATCATGGACAACGGGCGGCTGGTCAAGATCGGCACCACGCAGGCCCAGCGCAAGCTGTTCTACAACTTGAACAAGGAACGGCAGCGCCTCCTGGCCCAGGGCTTTGACGCGGACATCGCCACATTGTCCGAGAACCTCAATGTCAGCGAGGAAGACATCACCGAGATGAGCCAGCGCATGGCGCAGCACGACCTCTCCCTGGACCTCCCCTACGGGGAGGACTCGAACGTCACCAGGATGGACTTTTTGCCCGCGCTGGGGATGGGGACCGAGGAGAGCCTGGCCAAGGAGGAAATCTCCGACACCCTGCACGAGCACATCAAGACGATCCTTCCCAAGCTGAACGAGAAGGAGCGTGACATCCTGGAGCACAGGCTCCTGTCCGAAAGCCCGCTGACCCTGCGCGAGATCGGTGAAAAGTACTCCATCACCCGGGAGCGCGTCCGTCAGATCGAATCCCGCCTGCTGGAAAAGCTGCGCCACCATCTGAGCACGGAGATCGATGATTTCTCCTCTGACTGGATCAGCAATGAGTAACCGGCCTGGTGGGCCCCATCACACCCATTCCCACCGCCCCCAGGGGCGGGGAGAAAGACACCCGCAGCTCATGAACCACCCATCCTTGCATTTGCTTCCTGTTGGCCGATGGACGTTGACCAGCCTGCTGCTCCCGGCTCTGCTCCTGCTCATGGCGGGGTGCACCGCAAGCCAGGAGCCCAGACCGGGCAGGGCATCCTCATCCCCGGAATGGCAGCTCTCCCAAAATGCCCAGGCAATGTTCCATTTCCTGGAGTACCAGGAGCTGTCCCGCAACGAAAAGAACACCCAGGCGCTGACCTCCCTGCAGCGGGCCATTGCCATCGATCCCTCGCCCACACTGTACCTCGAGCTGGCCAACTTTCACTGGCGGCGGAAGAATCTGGACGAAACGCGTCTGGCCCTCAAGGCCGCCCTGGAGAAGTTCCCGGACAATCGGGAGATCACCGTCACCCTGGTGCACTACTACCTGACCCAGAAGCAGGTGGAGAGTGCCCTCACCACGTACAAATCCTATCTGCAGCTACGCCCTGACGACCACGACGTCAGGGCTGAGCTGGGCTCGATCCTGATCGAGAACCAGCAGTACCCCGAGGCGGCCGACGTGCTCTCCGCCATTCCCGAAGCCGAGCGCACGCCGGAAATACTCTTTTTGCAGGCCAAGGCCAATGCAGGGATCGGTCTCAGGCAAAAAGCCATCGACCTTTTGACAGCTGCCCTCGAGGAGTCTCCGGACTTTGTCGAGGCCATGGGGGAGCTTGCCTACCTGTACGAGCTCGAAAAAAACTATGTGGCCGCTGAGGAGATCTACGACCGGCTGTCCGAGCTACGCAATGGCAGCGACGAGGTCTGGCTGCGCCAGATCAGTCTCAACCTCAAGCTGAACAATCCGGACAAGGCCCTTGATCTGACCCTCCAGGGTCCGCGGGACGAAGACTTTCTGCTCCAGGCGACTTCGCTCTTCCTCCAGGAGAAGTTCTACGACCAGGCCGAACAGGTGCTTTCCAGGGTCGAAGAAATCCCGGAAACTTCTGCGAAAGTGGCTTTTTACCAGGCCTTGCTGGCCTATGAGGGACACGACGACAAGGAAGCCGCCCTGGGGCGGCTCGAAGCCATCCCTGCTGACCACCCCCTCTATGACAGGGCGCTGCGCTTCCGCAGCCAGATCCTTTTCCAGCTCGAGCGCCACGAGGAAGCCCTTGAGGCGGCAAAAATGGGCCAAACCCTCTTCCCCGGGGAGACCGGCTTCTGGATTCTGGAGAGCTCCATCCATGAAAGCAGGGGAAACCTCGAACAGGCCCGGGAGACCATAGAAAATGGGTTGGAAAGCAATCCAGACGACCCCGACCTCCTGTTCCAGCTTGGCTTCCTCGAGCACCTCGCCGGCAACACCGGGCTTGCCCTGGAGATCATGGAGCGGCTGATCGCCATTAATCCCGACAACGCCGACGCACTCAACTTCGTGGGCTACACTCTGGCCGATGCCGATCGCGAGCTGGAGCGGGCCCTGGTGCTGATCGAGAAGGCCCACTCCCTGGAGCCGGGCAGCCCTCATATCCTCGACTCCCTGGCCTGGGTCCAATTCCGCCTGGGTGCATACGACAAGGCCTGGGAGAACATCCAGCAGGTCGTGTCCCAAATCGACGACGACCCCCTGATCTGGGAGCATTACGGAGACATCGCACGGGCAATGGGCAAGGAAAACGAAGCCTCCGCTGCCTACCAAAAAGCCCTCAGCCTGGATCCCGAGGATGCCGAATCCCTGCGCTCAAAGCTGCGTGAGCTCCCTCGGCCCGAGCCGCCCCCCCGCTCATGATCAGCCCTGCGCACCACCCGCTCCGCCGCGTGTCCAGAAAGCCACCGGGGAAAGCCCTTCTGCGCCGGTGCTGGGTGCTGGCAGTGCTTGGGGCGCTTGTTGGGTGCTCGGTTCTGCTGTGCGGTTGTGCCAAACCTCCCCGGGAGGCTGCTGTTCCGACCGGGGCCAGTGCAGAGCGTGTCTGGGCTACCCTCACGTCCCCCTCCGCACCTCAAGCCCGGGCCTTCCTGTTCAAGTCCAGCCTCAACTCCATCACTGCGCAGGGCATGAATCGCCTGACCTTTGATCTCTGGGGCAACTTCGAGTATCCGGTCAGACTTGACGTGAGAGCGGGAATCGGGGCCACCATTGCGATGTGGCGTGAAGGCGCCACAGGGTGGCTGGCTTACTACCCGGGACAAAACGTGACCTATCTGGGCGCGGCCGAGCACCTGGCAGAACCGGACAGCCAGCGCCTGCCCTTGTCACTGCGCGAGCTGGCCCTGCTGCTCAGCGGAAAAATTGGCGCCGTGCTTCCCTCAGGATACTCCGACTGGAAATTGGGAGAGCAGGGAGGGATCCGGTACCTTTTCAACCAGGATGAGCGACTTTCCGAGCTGGCCCTGGACAGCTCGTTGCGGCCGCTCACGCTGACCGGGTCGCACCCGGAGCCGTGGAGCCTGGGCTTTGATTCCTGGGACGATGCGCACGAACCGAGCCGGCCGGTCAAGATGACGCTTCGCTTTCAAAACGATTCGCGCCACATCCTCAGGGTCAAGCAGGCCGAGCTCAGGGACAGTGAGTGGAGCCGGGACGCCCTCGCCCTGACCCCCCCGGAGGATTCCAGGGTCATCGACATCGAGGCGCTCCCCGGAACCGACTTTTTTCTTGCACCTTCGTAGCACTTTTCGGAGCCCGACATGACACCAGACCTCGACACCACCCGGTCAGAAACACCCCCCGGGGACAGGCTCAGCCGCATGGAAGCCATTGTCCTGGGGTGGAAGCTCCTGGCCAGCGAGCTCCGCTGGCTGGCTCTGAAAAGCCTGCGGCGCTGGGAGATCCTGCAGCTGCGCAAAAGGCTGCGCCAGGAGTACGTGAACCTGGGCCGCCTGACCTCCCGGAATGCTTCAAAGGACGCAACAGATCTTTGCCGCCGGCAGATCGAGTTTTTGCAGGAAGAGATCGAGTACCTGGAAAAGGAGCTGGCAACCACCCGCGAAGACATCGTCTCGAGACGGCTGCAGCAGTGGGGGCTGGAAGATGTTTCCCCCCTGGAACAGGACCGGTAGTTTGGTCCCTGCCTGAACACCCATCCCAGGGAGACGTCATGGACACACCCGAAGCACCGGAACGCAATCTGGCCCTTGACCTCGTGCGGGTGACCGAAGCCGCGGCCCTGGCATCCGGGCGGTGGCTCGGACGCGGCGATAAGGTGGCGGGAGACCAGGCCGCCGTGGACGCCATGCGTCTCTCCTTCAATGCCGTGGACATCAACGGCTGCATTGTCATTGGCGAGGGGGAGAAGGACCGGGCCCCCATGCTCTTCAACGGCGAACGTGTCGGCACGGGCAAGGGACCCGCCATGGACGTGGCCGTTGATCCGGTCGAAGGGACCAGTCTCCTGGCCTTTGGCCGGCCCAACGCCATCGCCGTGGTCGGGGTGGCCCCTGCGGGCACCATGCTCGACCCCGGCCCCAGCTACTACATGCAGAAGCTGGTGGTGCCGGCCGCTGCCCGGGAGGCTGCCGACATCGAAGCCCCGGTGGCCGACAACCTGAAACGGGTTGCCCGGGCCCTGGGCAAGGATGTGGACGATCTGGTGGTCTTCGTGCTGGACAAACCCCGCCACCGGGAGCTGATCGCCGAGATCCGCACGGCAGGCGCCGCCATCCAGCTGCACACCGACGGAGACGTGGCCGGGGCGCTCATGGCCGTGGATCCATCCTCGGAAGTGGACCTGATGATGGGGACGGGGGGGACCCCTGAGGGGGTGCTCTCAGCATGCGCCATCCGGGCCCTGGACGGTGAGATCTACGCCAGGCTCGACCCTCAGAAGGACGATGAGAAGCAGGCCCTGGCCCGCGCCGGCGTGGACCTTTCCACGGTGTACACGGTGAGCTCCCTCATCCGGAGCAACGACGTCTTTCTTGCAGCCACCGGAATCTCCGGGGGAACCTTCCTCTCAGGGGTGCGCTCAACCGGCGATGGGGCCGTGACCCAGTCCATGGTGCTCAGGGGCAAGTCCGGAACGGTGCGCAGCATCACCTCGACCCACAGCTTCGACAAGCTGATGCGCTTCTCAGCCGTCAAGTACGACTGACCCCAGTCTCTCACCCGGCTTGCTCCGACCGGCATCTCCGGCTCCCAACCGGAAAAAACTCCTGGCCACCTCCTGACCTGGACCAGACCCGCTGCATCTTCGCTTCCCACCCTTTTCCTGTCCGGGGAAATGAGAACGCCATCTTTCCCTTGAGGGTCTGAGCAGATTTTCATAGCCTGAAGGATAGGTAGAGGTCCCATTTTGCTTTTGGCCCCCGCGCCAGGGCGATTTTCTGCAACCCGTACAATAAAGGAACGAACCATGAGCACTGGAATCCGCAGCTTCGATGCAAGCATCAACAAGACCAAGACCTGGCTCAAAGACCTGCAGCAGGAGCTTCACCTCGACGATGAGGAGCAGGCCTACGTCGCCCTCAGGGCTGTGCTCCACGCACTTCGCGACCGCCTCTCCCCGGACATGGCCGCCAAGCTGGGCTCGCAGCTGCCCATGGTGGTGCGCGGCTTTTACTATGAGGGCTGGCATCCTGCCGGCAAACCCCTCAAGATCCGCGACCAACAGGAGTTCCTGGACCTGGTCCACAAGGACCTGACCCGGAATGCCGTTCCAAAGCTGGCCGACCCCTTGCGCATCACCAAAGGTGTTTTCAAAGTCATGCCCACATTTGTCACCCAGGGCGAGGTCGACACCATCAGGCAGACCTTTCCGGAGGACATGCAGCAGCTCTGGAGCTGACAAAGCCAAGGGCCAAAACGAACACGACCCGCGACACCTGCCGGGCCCGCCCCGTGCTGTCACGGCCCTGGGGCGGGTCGTGCAACCCAAACACCCCCCTTTCTTCGTCTGCCACTGACGAGAAGCCGCACCCTCAGGCCTCAAAAATCACAATCAGATGGCATCCCGGTGACGAAAGCCCATGATTCGTAAAAATCATGGTTGACAACAAGTGTGAATTCGATTTTCTATCCGCCCAACTTCCAGCCACAAAGATGTAAACAGCTCGGCAACCACTGATCCGAGGCCCCGCTCCGGCCCTGTTTTCACCAGCCCGCAACCACACGACGGAAAAGGGAACCATGGGAACAGAAGTCTTTCTCGCCGCAGTCGTCATCCTGATGCTTTTTGCCGCCCTCGACCTGGTCGTGGGAGTCAGCAACGACGCTGTCAACTTCCTGAACTCCTCCATCGGGTCCCGGGTGGCGCCCTTCAAGGTCATCATGATCATTGCCAGCCTGGGCATCCTGGCCGGGGTGACATTTTCCAGCGGCATGATGGAGGTGGCCCGCAAGGGCATCTTTCACCCCCAGCTCTTCACCATGCCCGACCTGATCATCATCTTCCTGGCGGTCATGCTGACCGACATCCTGCTCCTGGACATGTTCAACACCTTCGGGCTGCCCACCTCGACCACGGTGTCCATCGTTTTCGAGCTCCTGGGCGCCGCCGTGGCGGTTTCCCTGATCAAAATAGCCCACTTCAGCGGGGCAGACGGCCTGGGGCTTGGCGACTACATCAACACCTCCAAGGCCCTGACCATTATCTTTGGGATCCTCCTGTCCATCGTGGTCGCCTTTGTCTGCGGATCCGTGTTCCAGTTCCTGACCCGCCTGCTCTTCACCTTCAATTACCAGGAGCGCATCAAGCGCTTCGGCGCGATCTGGGGCGGGCTGGCCATGGCCTCCATCACCTTCTTCATCCTGGTCAAGGGCTCCAAGGGAGCCTCGTTCATGACCGAGGCCTCCGTGGCCTGGATCGCCTCCCACTCCCTGCTGATCCTGTTCATGATCTTTGCGGTCACCGCAGTGCTCTTCCAGATCCTGATCACCCTGTTCCGGGTCAATGTCTTCAAGCCGGTGGTCCTGGTCGGGACCTTTGCCCTGGCCATGGCCTTTGCCGCCAATGACCTGGTCAACTTCATCGGCGTGCCCCTGGCCGGCATGAGCGCCTACATCAACGCCATGGCTGCAGAGGAACCGCTGAATGTGCTCATGGTGGCGCTGTCCAGGCCGGTCCAGTCCAACACCTTCCTGCTGCTCATCGCCGGGGGGATCATGGTGGTCACCCTGTGGGTCTCCCGCAAGGCCAGATCAGTGACCGAGACCGAGATCAGCCTCGGCCAGCAGGACGAGGGCCTGGAGCGCTTCGAGTCCATCTGGCTCTCCAGGACCATCGTCAGGATGACCGACTCAATGCTTTGCTCGGTCAAGTCTCTCTTCCCGGAGTGGTTGCGGTCCAGAGCGGGACGCAGGCTCGACCCCAGCCGCTGCAGGCACCCCGGTACGGAGGAAGTGCGGCCATCCTTCGACCTGGTCCGGGCCTCCGTCAATCTGATGGTGGCCAGCATGGTCGTTTCCATGGCCACCTCCATGAAGCTCCCCCTCTCCACCACCTACGTGACCTTCATGGTGGCCATGGGGACCTCCTTCGCGGACAGGGCCTGGGGGCGGGAAAGCGCGGTCTACCGCATCACCGGAGTCCTCACCGTTGTCGGCGGGTGGTTCATGACCGCCCTGATCGCCTTTGGGACCTCGTTTCTTTTCGCAGGGATCATCTACTACCTGAAAATACCCGGCGCCATCGGACTGATGGCCTTTGCAGGGTATACCATCTGGAGACACCACAAGCTGCACGAGAGCAGGGTCAAGGAGCGGGTGGAGGTTCAGATCTTCACCATGGGCCGGGTCACCGACGCCCGCGAGGCCGTGTCCGTGACCTTCGACCATCTGGCATTCCTGCTCAAGGAGACCCGCAGCTCCCTGCAGGAAACCTTCGAGGCCCTGTTCCAGCAGGACCTGGACCGGCTCACTGTCCAGCGCAAGAAGGTCAAGCGCATCCAGCTGTGGTCCAACATCATCACCGCCAACATCTTCAAGGTGCTGCGGCTGCTGCAGAAGGAGGAGCGCAGGATCTCCACCAACTACTCCCAGATCATAAGACGGCTGCAGCGCATCTCGGACGGGCACCGGGATTTCGTGCTGCGCTCGTACATGCACGTGGCCAACAAGCACAAAGGGCTGACACCCGACCAGATCCAGGAGCTGAAACAGGTCAAAGGGCGGACCCTGGACATCCTGGCTCGCGCCGAAGCCGCCTTCAGGAACAAGGACATCGGCCACTACCAGAACATGGTGGAGCAGTTCCATCAGATGCGCAAGCTCGAGGACCAGCTCAACACGGAGCAGATCGGGCGCATTGGCGCGGGGGCTTCCGAAACCCGCCAGTCAGTTCTGTACTATGCACTGATCGGAAACTGCATTCTCATCGCCAAGCAGAACATCAAGCTGCTTCGCATCTTCAACGAGTCCTTCAAGTTCGACGAGGAGCTTTCCCGTTCCTACATCCAGGTGGAGCCGCACTGAGGAAAGGAAAAAATTTTAGACTGTTTTGACTTCTTTCATTTTTTCGCTACCATCCTTTGAGAAACCAAAGACTCCAAAGGAGGTTGCAACATGTTCCGCAAGAACATCAAGTGTTCCGGGTGCGAGTATACCGGGGCGGCCACCATGAGCCTGCCGGGAATCGTTTTGTGGGTCATCGGGCTGGTCCTGGTGGTCATGTCCTTTGCATTCTGGCCCTTGTTCCTGGTCTGGCCGGTGCTGCTCATCTTTCTGATCCTCTACCCCATCGGCCAGGTCTGCCCCGAGTGCGGCAGTGCGGCCTCAGGCTCACACAAGGAGCAGTGACAGCGTCTGCAAACTTCCCTCCTGCCTTCAGCAACAAAGACGGCGGCCTGCACAGCCGCCGTCTTCATTTTCATCCACCGCTCAAGGGGAGAAACGTTTTTACTGCCCGCCCTCGCGCAATGTCTTCCAGTACGTGTCGTACCCGAAGTGGTTGTAAATCTTCTCGGCCCGGTTCAGATCGACATCGAGCGACTCGTCTGGAAGGTAGACCGGCACACCGGTCAGCTCCTCCTGATCCGGCTTGACCACGAGAATGTCCAGCTCCTGGAGCGGAGTCACGGAAGGCCAGGGCAGAAGCACCAGGTTCCCGGCCACAGTGGTCTCCACCCAGCGGAAGAAGTAGGCGCCCCGCTCCATGACCAGCAGCAGCACCTGCCCTGCCACGGGGTCGATCAGGATATCCCTGACCAGACCGACGTTCTGACCCTCTTCATCCAACCTGATCCTGTAGAAAGCCACCCGTTCGAGCTCCAGAAGACGCTCACACGTCCAGTCCGCTTTGCAGGCATTGGCTTCGAAGCGCTGTCTGGCATTGGCGATCAGATTTTCCAGGTCTGCCTCCCGGTAGATGTCCGCGACCCGATCCATGGTCATGGTCTCCGGCCTCGGTCGCAGGGCAACACCCGTGTCGACACGAA
>CAZUBS010000013.1:0-1826 GCA_964618595.1 uncultured Desulfohalobiaceae bacterium | reverse complement strand
CCCGTGGACACCACGGCAAAGCGGATGACACCGGTGTGTGGGTCGAACAGCACGGTGCTGAGCTCCCCTGTCTCGCCATCCGGGAGGAGTACCTGACGGTTCTTGATCTTCGAGATCCGGATCAGCTCTTCGCCGCCGGCCCCGGTCCCAAGTCCGAGAAGCATCACATTACCAAGCAGTATGGCGCAGGTGTTCACGAAATTCATGATGTCCTCCTTCGTCGTTGCTGTGTATAACGGGGTACGTCTGTGACTGCAACGGGCTTTCCGTCTGCAGCCAGTGCATTCACGACAAACACCATGTATTGTACACCATGATCCCACGTAAAAAGCAAGGCGGCCTCATGGCCGCCTTGCTGTACTTCTTTTTTTGCCTGAAACACTGAACGCGATCGAAAAAGCGCGCCCCCTTCCGACAGACCCTGCAGACACACTATTTGGGCAGCTTCTCCATCGCCCGAACAATTGTCTCCAGATCGGGGCGGGCGTTGATGTCGTGCACGTCGATGTATCGGATGACCCCCTGCTTATCGATGAGAAAGACGGCCCGCTCTGAAACACCATCGGAGCGCAGGATGCCATAGGTCGAGGCCACCTCGCCGTGGGGCCAGAAGTCTGACAGGACAGGGAACCAGAGCCTGCCCATCTCCTGGGTCCAGGCATAGAGCGTGGGGATGTTGTCCACGGAGATTCCCAGCAGCATGGTCTGGTAGTCCTCGAAGTAGGGCTGGGCAATGTTGTATCCCGGCCACTGGTCCGAGCAGACCGGTGTCCAGGCCGCGGGCACAAAGGAAAGCATCACGTTCATCCTGCCCCGGAAATCGCTGAGGGTGACCGGCGTCCCTGAAACTGATTCAAGGGTGAAGTCGGGGGCCATTTCACCGACCGACACCTTGAGCTCGCTGTCCACGGGCTTGAGCGTGCCGGTCTCGAAGATGTGCTCAGCAGCGATCTGGGCAGCCCCTGTTCCTGTGCACAACAGTATCAGCGCTGTTGCAGGAAAAAGCATCCTCAAAAAAATGTATTTCATTGTCCGCGCTCCTTGACCATTTTCTCGAAGGGTTCCAGGAATGATGCAACAGGACCAAACGATCCACTGGCTGAGTACAGCACCTTGCCCTGTCCATCCTCCATATCGAGTACGAAGAAATGAGGAGTTCCTGTCTCCCCCAGGACCTTGTGAAAGGTGTAGTCCGGATCCGGAAAGATCGGGAACTGCGTATCGTAGCGCTTGATCCAGGTCCCGACCTCGAAAGCGGAGTTGCCCGGCGCCATGGCCAGCAGCTTGATCCGGTCATCGAGCCCCCGGGAGGCGATGCGCTCATAAAGCTCGTTTACGCTTTCCGCTTCCTTCTGGCAGTAGGGGCAATAAATGGACAACAGCTCGACGATGATCAGCTGGGCCTGCACATTCTCGAGCCCGAAGGTCCCGCTCTCGGCTTCAAGGCCCAGGTACTCTCTGTGGTCCGCATCATCAGGGACCTGGAGGGTGATATCCGGAAAGACCTCCCCCTCTGATGGGGGCTCGACAGCCAGAGCCTGACCCAGACCTGCCAGGAGCAGAGTCAGGGTCAGCACCATGAATTTCTTGATCATACGCTCTCCAATGTGTTTATGATAATCCTTATACCCGGCTCCACTGAATACCCCTGCAACCGGTGTCCGGAATTCTGGACTCACAGCCAATAATTAATAACGATTCTCAAAACAAGCAAGCCCGAAAGACGCCTTCGGCAAATCCCTCCACGAACAAGGTGACGTCCGGTATGCTTTTCGGTTCCGCCAGCCCCGGACACGTCTCTGCTGAAAAAGACACGGACTCGGCTG
>CAZUBS010000012.1:0-14261 GCA_964618595.1 uncultured Desulfohalobiaceae bacterium | reverse complement strand
CCGCAGCAAGGCCCAAAGGCAGAAGACCAAAGGCAAAAATTCCAGAAAACGTCATTCCTGTTCCCTATCCAAGGGTTTGCTTTGTTTTCCTTGTTGCACGGTGCATCTCTTGTGCCTTGCTTCCAGCTTCCAGCTTCGAGCTTCCAGCTTCAATTTACGTAAGGATTTGGCCTTGGTGAAGCAATCACGCGCCCCGCGTGACCTGCGGGAATTTTTCAACAGCCTGCTATCTTGAATCCGGGCTGTGCCGGGCGAGAAACTCAAGCGAGTGCTCCAGGTCTTCCCTTGTGTGGGGCTCCAGGGTCTGTGTCGGTTGCAGCCCCAGGGCCTGCAGGCCCTGAAACAGCTCGTCCCAAGGGATCGCCCCCTGGCCCAGCCCGAGATGCTGATCGCCGCTCCCGTCGTTGTCGTGCAGGTGCAGGTGCTTGAGATGTGGGCGCAGGGCCACCAGCCACTGGGCCAGGTCCCGGCGCTGCCACCCCTTGCCGAAGCTGAACCAGTGTCCCACGTCCAGGCAGAATCCCGCACCATGCCCGCTGAGCTCGGCCAGGAGATCGGTCAGAGGGCCCGGATCGGTTTCCAGGGTGTTTTCCAGGAACAGGGGCGGGTGGCCCGGCCAGTCGGACAGGACCTGCCGCCACGTTGCCGCCGCCCTGGACACCCAGGACGAAAACAGCTCGGCATAGATGTTCTCATTGAAGGCCGCATGGCCCACCAGGTGGACAGGGCTGTAGATCCGGGCCATGCGAAGCGCCCTCAGCAACCGCTGCCGGGTGGCCTCGAGGATCAGGTCGTCCAGGCTGCCGGGCTGAAGATCCAGAAAGGGCAGGTGCACGGAGCAGGACAGCCCGCCCCCGGCCAGCTCTGCGGCCACGCCCCTGTGCCAGCCCTCGTCCTGCTCCTCCAGGGCCTGGGCGTCCAGGCCGAGCTCCGGGGACAGCTTTTTTTCCAGGAAGAGCTCCAGGTAGGACCTGTCCCGATGGATGTATCTGAGGGGGAGGTTGACGAAAAAAGGCGGTTGGGCGGCCATCTGGTCGCTCCCTGCTCACGGCTTGGGTTGTGCCGGGTGCGGCGGCGATGATTGTCCGCTCATGCCCGGATCGCCTACTCCTGACCCATCACTGTGAGCCCGGCCAGGGGGAGAAAGGTGTTGGCATCGTAAAGCTCGATGCTCTGGCGCTTGCCCGGCTCCAGCTGGAAGGTCCCCCCCCACTTCAGGGGCCTGTCCCCCACCATCATCTGCACGCTTTCTTTGGGCCCGTTGCCGAAGATGTCCGACGCGGTATAGCTTCCTGCCGGAAGAGTGAGCACCCCCCCTTCCCCGTCCGGGGAAACCGGCATGACCATTCCGCCCCGATCATCGCTCCGCTCCAGCACCAGGGCCTCGACCCTGCGCGGGGAGACGCTGATGGTGCAGCGGTGCTGCGGACGGCCCGGGGTCTCCCGAACCACATCACAGCGCCAGACACCTCTTCCCTTGGCGGGCAGCAGGTACCTGTGGATGAAGACCCCCTTGTCCATGAGTATCTCATGGCCGGCGTCCTGGCCGTCGTTGTTCTCCCGGTTGCTGACGTAACCCTTGAGATTGATGATCTCCTCGCGGCTGCTTCCCCAGACCTGCTCCAGAACCAGGCTGTCACCGTGGATCAGGTCGAGCTCTTCGCCCGCTGCCAGGAGCCGCGGAGCCCCGTTGACCAGACACAGAAATGCCGGCGAGGTGACGGGATCCGTGGCGGGCACGGCTCTGGATGGACCCACCTCGACCCTTCCGATCTCGTTTCCATCGGCCACCACGGACAAGAGGCCCCTTTGTCCGGAGACATGGGACAAACCCGTGAGCAAATTGGTCTGGGGGCGGTGTTCGCTGTAGACCCCCCAGGCCGGGTTCCATCTGGCCATGGCGGGAATGGGTTCGACAGAGAGCTCCAGGAAATCCCGGTCCGGGACCAGGGACGCGTCCTCGTCCAGGCTGACAGTGCGGCCGTTGACCGTGAGCACGGCTGAATCCCCGGTATAGCAGCCTTCGGGTTCGAGATCCCCGGGCAGCTCGATCTCCACACCAAAGGCCGCCAGAAAGAGGCTGGTCAGCAGCACCTGCTGCCGTACCTTCCAGGACAGCCTGTTGATGTTCTTGCTCACCTCGATGGCCAGGGCCGGGATGCCCAGCTCGTTCAAGGCGAAGTAGGTCAGGGATTTGCGCTGCTCCGGATAGCTCGTGCCGTCGGACAAGGTGTCCATGTTGAAGAGCTGGAAGCTGTAGTCGGCAGGACTGATCTGACCGTTTATCTGGGACAGAACGGAATCGACCAGCCTGGCAAGGTCGATGCGGTCCTGGAAGACCGCGGTGTCGATGATCACGGACTGGCCGAAGCGAAAGGGGTTGCGCTGCTGGTCCACATAGGTGGGGTGGTAAAAACCGGACCCCTCGTGCAGGTGGATGAAGGCGTCGCACCCCCTGAGCAAAACCTTGATCGCCCGGGCCAGCCGGTCCTCGTAAAACTCTCCGTAATCCTTGTCGAAGCGGCGATTCAGGTCGACGTTGATCTGACGGCGGTGCTTCAGGATGGAGGGAACGTTGGCCCTGGGTATGACCACCAGGCTGCCTTTGGTGACCGTGGAACATGCCAGGACCTGGGCGGTGAGAAAGCCTGCGGGCTCATCCCCTTGGATGCCCCCCTGTATGAGGATCGTGGGGCCGGGCTCCTTTCCCTGGAGATAGTGCACGGTCAACGGGTGCTGCGTCCCTGAAAAAAGGGTGTGCACGTCCTGCCCCGACCAGGCAGGCACTGCCGGCCCGGACAGCAACCACGCACTACACCAGAATACGAGTAAGAGGATATGTTTCACGAAACAGAGTCGCCCCGGTCGTGTCGTTGACGGTCAGCTGAACACCAAAGAGCTGCCCGGAATCAATACCTTCCGGGAGGAGAAGCTTTGTCTTGATCCGCTTGAAATATTTGATCTGAAAGGTATCCCCCCCCTGGTTGACCGCCTCGACCACCCGGCCGTCCCTGGTGATCACCGCGTAGCTGAACGCACCTGTGGCGGTCTCGTTCTCCTCCAGGTTGTTGATCTCAAAGCTCAGCTCCACGTGGTGCTCTTCCATGGCGGCCTGCATGTTCTTTATGGAAATGCGCGCCAGGTCCAGATCCTGAAAAACGGCGTTCAGGTCGATGGACGGTGTCTCCTGACCCGCCTGCACCAAAGGGGCAGCGGGCTGTTTGACCAGGGGGCCAACCACGCCCGGATCGTAGGAATCGAGCATCTTCTCCACATTCTGCAGCCTGTCCAGTTTGACCCGGCTCTGATCCAGCCGCTGCTCAAGATCGACATTACGCTCCTTCAGGTCCTGCATGGCGTTCAGGGAATGCACGGCCACATACCCGGCTCCTGCCATGCCTGCCGCCATGGCGAGCAGCAGGAGCAGCAGCAGCCTGACCCAGAACCTGTGCAGCCTGATGCGGCGGACCGGGGCGTGTTCGCTGATCAGCAGCAGGTCATAGGAGGATTTCTTCTTTCCCGCGCCTCCTGCCTTCACGGCACACCCCCCAGGTCTTGCCAGCTTTCCCGGACAATGGCCCAGCCCCCCTTGTCAGGGGTCAGGACCATGGTCTTTCTGCCCAGGTCCTCGTAGCCCGAACCCGAGCGATAGCGCTGGATGAAGCCGACCTCGAAGCCCTTGGGGTGGGTGCGGATCTGCAGGTCGTCCACACTGACCGCGGCAGGGGCGTCGCGATTCCAAAGCCGGCGCTTGTGCTCGCCAATGGCCTCGATGCCGCGGCGCTGGTCCTGTGTGCTGCCTGGGGCATAAAAGGACAGATATCTCTTAAGCTCGGCATTTTCCCAGGCCTGGCGCCACTTCCCGATAGAGGCGGTGATCTCCGGACGCACCGAGGAGATGTATTCGTCCCCAAGGCCGAGCTGGGCCGGCAGCCACTCCGAGCCGACAATCCTGACTCCCGGGTCCCTGACCTGCCAGTAGAGCCGTTTGATCCCCTCCGACACAAAGGAAGGGGTCCTGTAGTACTGGCCGAAGTAGGTCACCCAGTACCCCGGTCCCCTGACGACCCGGACATCGTCCACATAGACGTGGATCCAGGGGTAGAGGGAGAAGAGCCTCCTCTTGCGGTCTTCAAAGGATTGAAACGGCTTTCCCGAGGACCTGCTGAACGCTTCCCCGTCGTAAAAGGTGAAAAAACCATCGTCCTTGTCCTGCCAGGCCCTGGCCCAGGACGCGACCATCTCCGGCAGGTCCGCTGCAACCGGATCCTCGAAATCGCGCTCCAGCTCGGTCTGCTGGCTGATGACCACCGGGGTCAGGCCATACGCTATCTGGTCGCTCAAACCAGCCAGCGCCGTGGTGTTTATGGCCACGCACCCCCTGGTGTCCAAGGGAACGAGCTCTTTCCCCCTCCCGTGCAGCCAGATGCCATACCCTGTCTTGCCCTGCATGCGGTCCACGGGGTTGGGGAAGTTGAGGGCGTAGGCCAGGTTTCCGTAGAGCTCGAGATCAAGGTCCTGCTTGATCCGTCCCTCCAGGAAGTAGACCCCCTCGGGTGTGCGCAGGTCGCCCTCATGGTGCTTGTCACCCTCGCGTTGGCCGGTGGAGCACTCCATCTGCCTGACCGTGCGCAAGGGGCTCTGCTTCTCGAGAAACCAGAGGGTCTGGCGGGACTTGTCCACCACAAAAACGTTCGGAGGACCCCCCTGCTGGCTCGATAACCGGGCTGTCCAGGCCCACCCCATACCGGCCATGCCAAGAAGTGCCGTACAGGCGAGCAGGACCCCGGGCAGCCAGGGCCACAATTTTTGAGATGATACTGAGAAGCAACTGATCGGCATGCCCCCTCTCCTCGCCCTGGGCAATGTCACATTCCCTGTCTTTCGTCCAGTTTGCGACCCTGCGGGGAAGCAGGGAAGGATCCCGGCAAGGCCTTGCCGGTCGAGGGTCAGCGGGTGACGGGGGTCAGGCAGAAGGGATGTCAGTGACGCACACGCAAAGCAAGGACAAGTCTGAGAGGGGAAGGCCTGACCCGGAGTATCGCAGGGCCACGTTGCACGTGCCCTTCTTCATTTGTCGGCTGCGATGCATCTCATGTGTCTTGCTTCCAGCTTCCAGCTTCGAGCTTCCAGCTTCAATTTACGTGAGGGTTTGCCCTTGGTGAAGCAATCACGCGCCCCGCGTGACCAGCGGGGATTTTTCAACGGCCTGCCGCGGTGAGGAGCTGCTGGCGGGTGTAGATGGACTCCAACTCATACCCGGCCGCGGAAAGCGTGGCAGCGCCGCCCTCTTCACGGTCCAGAACACAGATGACCTGCACGATGACAAGGCCTGCCGCGGTTACCCGCTCACAGGCGGTGAGCAGGGTGCCGCCCGAAGTGACCACATCCTCCACCAGCACCACGCTGCCGCCCTTGGGAATATTGGCCATCCCCTCCAGGTACTGGTTGGTGCCGTGCCCTTTGGGCTGCTTGCGGACGATGAAGCCGGGAAGGGGCCGGCCCTCAAGGTGCGAGAGCAGGCTCACGGCGCTCACCAGGGGATCCGCTCCCAGGGTCATCCCCCCGACACCCTGTGCTTCCGGACCTATCCGCTCCAGGAAGAGCTTGCCGAGCAGCCAGGACCCTTCCGGGTGCAGGGCCGTCTGCTTGCAGTCGAAGTAGTAGTCGCTGGTGCGTCCGGAGGTCAGCGTCACCTGCCCTTCGATGTAGGATTTTTCGAGCAGGATCCCGGCCAGGCGGTTTTTGAGGTCGTGCATCAGGCCTCTGGGAAGACCCGGCTGAAGATCAGGTCTTCGTGTCTGAGGTAGTAGGTGTAGTCGAAAACCTCGTCCAGGCGGGGTTTGGTCACATACCGCGCAATGTCCTTATCCTGCCTGACCAGCTCCTCGAAGGAGCGTTTTTCATCCCAGGAGCGCATGGCCACCTGCTGCACCATTTCATAGGCCTGCTGCCGGTCCAGACCGGCCTCGACCAGGGCCAGCAGCACCCGTTGGGAAAAGAACAGCCCGAAGGAGGCTTCCAGGTTGCGCTGCATGTTTTCCGGGATGATGCGCAGCTTGCCGAGCACCGAGGCCAGACGGTTCAGGATGTAGTCCACCAGGATGGTCGAGTCGGGCATGATGACCCGCTCCACCGAGGAGTGGCTGATGTCCCGCTCGTGCCACAGGGCCATGTTCTCCAGTGAGGCCAGGGCGTTGCTGCGCACCAGGCGCGACAGCCCGGTCAGGTTCTCCGCTGAGATGGGGTTCTTCTTGTGGGGCATGGCCGAGGAACCCTTCTGCCCCTTGCTGAACCCCTCCTCCACCTCGAGCACCTCGGTCCGCTGCAGGTGCCTGAGCTCCACGCACAGCCGCTCCACCCCCCCGGCAATCAGGGCCAGGGTGGTGAAGTACTGGGCGTGGCGGTCGCGCTGGACGATCTGGGTGGATATTGGGTCGACCACCAGGTCTAGACGCTCGAGCGCCAGGGCCTCCACCCGGGGGTCGAGCTGGGCATAGGTGCCCACGGCCCCGGAGATCTTGCCCACCCGAATGGTGTCCAGGGCCTCCTGCCAGCGCTGCTTGTGCCTGGAAAACTCGGCATGGAAGCCGGCCAGCTTGAGCCCGAAGCTGGTGGGCTCGGCATGGATGCCGTGGGTCCGCCCCATGACCAGGCGCCCCTTGTGCGCAAAGGACAGATCCTTGAGAACCGCAAGCAGGGTATCCAGGTCACGGGCGATGGTTTGGCCGGCCCTGACCAGCAGCAGGGCGTTGGCCGTGTCCACGATGTCCGAGGAGGTGCAGCCGAGGTGGATGTATCTGGCCGAAGGCCCGACCTTCTCCTCAACCGCGGTCAGAAAGGCGATGACATCGTGCTTGGTGGTCTCCTCGACCTCCAGAATCCTGTCCAGGTCAAAGCCCGCCCGTTCACGGATCTCCACCATGGCCTGGACAGGGATGACCCCAAGCTCGTGCCAGGCCTCGCATATGGCCAGCTCCACCTCGAGCCAGGCCCTGAACTTGGCCTCAAGCGACCAGTTCCCGCCCATTTCGGGACGCGTGTACCGTTCGATCATGGTCCGGTGTCCAGCTTGGCCCGGGGCCGCCTGAAAGCGGCCTCGGACTCAGCATTGTGCGCTCAGGTTCCGGTTGTGGATGTGGACGAGGATGGCTTGGATGTGGTCGTCTCTTTCGTGGACGACTCAGAAGACTTCTCAGAAGATTCCTTGGCCTTGTCAGCCCCCCCGTTGGAGGAGGCCTTTCCGTTCTTCTTGCAGTAATCAGTCACATACCAGCCCGAGCCCTTGAGTATGAATGAGGTATTGGACAGCAGGCGCTTGCCTGAACCGCCGCAGACCGGACAGGACATGTCTTTCTGATCGAAGTTCTTCTGCCACTCCTCGAAGATCTGCTGGCAATCGTTACAGCGATATTCGTAGATCGGCATATGTTCTCTCCTTACGCATTAACTCCCTGTATACCAAGAATGGTCCCTGAGGGACCATGTGTCAAGCTACTTGCTGGAAGCGGCTTCCTTGGCTGCCTTGATACGCTGCTTTATCCTCTTTTCCTTTCTCTTGCGCTTGCGGTCGAGCTCTTTCTTCCGCTCGATCTTCTTGTGTCCGGACATACGTCAACTCCTCCTGAAAATTTTCAAAATAAAGAACAGGCTTTTACACTTTTGTACATTGCTTTGTCCACCCCTTTATTTCCCTCAGACCCGCACCAGCTGATAGCTTCTGCTGCCAAGACCCATATCCTGGGCGCAGGCCAGCAGGTGGGACCCCCTGGTGTGGGCATGCACCTCCTGAAATTTGTCCTGGCCCACTGCAACCCCGGACCGGGTCGCAGGTGCCTGGTTCACCAGGTCGAGAGCTGCCTGGTCAAGGGCCACGGGGTCGTAGGATGCCAGGACGCCCAGGTCGGGGCACAGCGGAGCCTCGGTGTAGCCGACGCAGTCACAGCCCGGTGAGACCTGGAGCACGAAGTTGAGGTGCAGCACCGGCCGCTTCATACTCTCAAGGACGGCAGCGGCATACTCGGCCATGCGCTCCAGAAACACCTCCACGTCCACCTTCCAGTCCACCTTCAGGCCCTGGTGCCTGCAGGCCAGGAAGCAGGCTGCGCATCCCAGGCACTCTTCCCTGGCGAGCACCACTTTTCCGGACTCGTCCAGGGACAGGGCCCCGGCGCTGCACACTTCAATGCAATTTCCGCACCCGGTGCAGTGTTCCGGGTGGATCTCCGGCCCGAGGCCGCAGTGTTGCTGCATCTTGCCCTTTCTGGTGGCGCAGCCCATGCCCAGATTCTTGAGGGCCCCGCCAAAACCTGCCAGCTCGTGCCCCTTGAAATGACTGAGCGTGACCATGGTGTCGGCCTGCACGATGTCCCGGGCCAGAAAGAGCTCACTGAAATGCTTTCCTGTTCTGAAAACAACTTCTTCGTTGCCGCTCTTGAGGCCGTCGGCAATGATCACCGGCGCCCCTGTCACGTAGGGATCGAAACCGTGTTGCGCCGCCTGCAGGGTGTGGGAGACAGACTCCCCCCTGTTCCCCACGTAGAGGGTGTTGGTGTCGGTCAAGAAGGGCCTGCCGCCGTTCTTGCGCACAAAGTCCACGATGGGCCTGATCCAGATCGGGGCGATGAACCCCGTGGTCCCCTGCTCCCCGAAATGGACCTTCAGGGCCACCAGGTCGCCGGAGCCGACATGCCTTCCCAGCCCGGATTTCTTGAGCAGCCGTTTCAACCGCTGGTCAAAAGGCGCCCGGCGCGACGTGGAAAGATCCCAGAAGAAGACGCTGCTGGCCACTTACTTTCCTTTGGGGTTGATTGATTCGGTGATTGGTTGATCAGGGGGATTTTTACCCTTGCCCGGACCCTTCCCGTGCATCGTAGAATCCGCTGACCCTGTCCGTAAAGACCGTTTCCGCGGAACCGAACCCCGCCTGGTCCAGCACGGCCTGGGCCAGCCCGGAACACTGCCGGTAGCTGTCCTGCTCGCTTTGCTGGATCTGCAGGACAAAGCTGTCCGGGGCAAGTACCCTGATCCTGAAATCCCGCAGCCCCAATGCAACCAATGCATCCTCGGCTTCCCCCAGGCTGAGGAGCAGCCCACTTTGCGGCCTCACCCCATAGGCAAACCGGGTCAACAGGCAGGGCCGCGAGGGCTGGCCGGGCCAGGGCATGCCCTGCGCGGCCAGAATGGAGCGTACCTCGTCCTTGGTCATTCCCACCGCCTGAAGCGGGCTGTGCACCCCAAGCTCCTCCACTGCGCGGCGCCCCGGGCGGTAGCTCGTCAGGTCGGAGGCCTGGCTCCCCTCCAGCAGCCTGGGCCGTCCGCTTGCTTCACTCAGCGCAAGCAGGCCTGAAAACAGATGGTGCTTGCAGTGGTAGCACCTCTCCCTGGTGTTGCCGGCCACTTCGGGCACCTTGAGGGGGTCCATGGCCAGGATTCTGGAGGGAAGGCGCAGGGAGCCCTGCATGATGCGGGCGAACAAAAGCTCCCGCGGGCTCATGTGCTGTCCCGCAACCGTGACCAGCACATAGTCAAGGCCCCATGCCTCGGCCAGACCGGCCAGCAGACGGCTGTCCACCCCCCCGGAAAAAGCGATCACCCCGGGTTGCAGCGAGGTCATCAGCCCCTTCAGGCGCACAAGCCTGGCGGACACGGCCTGTTTCGGATCTGCATCAGAAAGCTGCAATCGGCTCCTGTGGTTCTGTGAGCAGAAACTCCCCTTTTTCAATCCAGGTCTTGAGCACCTCGGCCACTTCCAGGGACATGGTCAGGCTGGTGACCGGAACAGTGGCCACCTTCTTTCCGTTGACCTCTATCTCCCCGGAAAGCAGCTCTTCATAGCTGACGTGCCGCAGGACCTGGGAGGTCCCCTGCGGATAGTCGTAGCCGTAGTCCACGACCGGCACCTGTATATCACTGTTGCCCACCCCGGCGTACCAGGCCACTTCCTCGTCCAGCACCGGGATGGGAATACCCAGCCCCACGGCCAGGGAGCACCCATAGCCCGTGAGGCTCACCCCGCGCAGAAACCTGGGGTCCATGGTGGTGAGCTCGCCCTTGACCATGAGCGTCCCGGCAGGTGTCAGGGGAATCCCACGCTCATTGCGCTGGGGCCTGGCATTGTGCTGGGTGCCGGGGCCGAGCACGTACCCCACGCCGCCGCCGAGAAAAATCCTGGTCCCCAGGCCCATGGTCCTGAAAAAGGGATCGTTGAACAAGGGGCTCAGCTCGCCGGCCGTGGCAAAGTTGGCGTTGCCCAGGTTGGGCTTGAGCGGTCCCATGTAGGTGTAAATGGTCCTGCTGGTCAGGTTCACGGCGCAGTTGTAGTTCTGGTAGCCGTTGCGCGGGTTGAAAAGAACGGCATTCTTGAGATCCCCCAGGGTGATGTCCTTTTCCAGGTCCCGGCGAGGGTAGCAATCCGTGCCGTAGGCCGCCGCCTTGAGGTGCACACTTCTGCCCCTGACCAGCTCCTCGATGACATGCCCCCCGCCATACTTGAACAGACCCGGGTAGACCTTGTTCAACGGGTCGTCCTCAGAGGGTTCCGTGGCCCCGATGTACGCGTCCACGGCTGCCAGTCCCGAGTAGGCCTGCACCCCGTTGAGCCACAGCCGGGAGACCTTCATGGTCGGAGGCCGCTGCCCGATATTGAACAGCAAACCCGAGGAGCACATGGGGGAGAAGGTCCCGGTGGTGACCACGTCGACCTCTTTGGCCGCCTTGACCTTGCCGGAGCGTCGCACTAGTTTGGCCATGTCCTGGGCATTCAGGACCACGGCCTTGCCTTGTTTGATTCTCTCGTTGATTTCTTTGATGGTTCTGGTAACTGCTGTGGCCATGCAAGCTCCCTGAGGCGTGGTTGACACCCTAAGCGTCCGACCTCTGTCCATCCGCTCAGGGCGAAGTTCCCCGGGCCGGTCGTCTTTTTGGGCAAGGAGACGCGACAACCGGCGCGGACAATACATTGTGGCCTGGGTGTAATCCAGCCCAGAACAAAAATCTACTCACGCCTCGGGTTGTATGAGCACCATGATTCAGACACCGGCCCGCTGTTTCAAAAATGCCTGAACATGCAAACGTGGAACTGACTCCAAAGAGCAGTGACCAGGAGATCAAGGAAGCCCTCAGGGAGCATCTCCGCGCGAGCTTTAAGGAGCAGCAGCTCAGAACCTGGTTCGACCCCCTGGGCCTGTCCTACTCTGATGAAAAAAAGTCGCTCTCGCTCCGCTTCCCCCATCAGTTCTTTGCAGAGTGGTTCTTTAAATACATCAGGGAACCATTTGAAAAAATATTCTATTCACTTGCTGATAATGATATAAATATTTCCTATGGGAATCTTTTGGACGTGAAGCCCCATCAGGAAAATTTCATCTCTTTTGTTCCGGAAAAAACATGCACCTTTGATTCATTTCTGGTAAACAAAAAAAATTACTTTCCCTTTGTGTCCGCAAGGGAGATCAGCAACCAGCAGACTGTCACCTACAACCCTTTCATCATCAGCGGCACCGAGGGCACCGGCAAGTCCCATCTGATCAAGGCCATTGCCAATGGGTTGTCCCAGTCCCGCCCGGGGCAACGTTTTTTTTGCTGCTCCGTGGACGACCTGCACTCCATCTACCAATCCTTTCCCCGCAACCAGCTCCAGGCCAGGGCTCAGATCCTGGGCTTCGACAGCCTGCTCATAGACGATCTGCAGCAGTTGGAAAAATTCGACTACCTGCAACAGGAGCTCATCTCGATCTTCAACGCCTTCCACGACCAGCGCAAGCAAATGGTCTTCGGGGTGACGGGCAGGATCGCCTGCATGGACTTTTTCGACAGCAAGCTCAAGTCCCGGCTGGAATGGGGGTTGATGGTGACCCTCAAGCAGCCGGACCTGGAGATCCGCCTCAACTACGTGGAGCAGCAAAGCCGGCTGCGCAACCTCAACCTGTCCAAGTCCCGGTGCCTGATGCTGGCGCAGCACTTTCAGAACTTCCGGGCCCTTCAGGGCATCATGGTCAAGCTGGTGGCCTACAAGGAGCTGGTGCACAGCGATCTGACCGACAAGGACTACAGGCAGATCCTGGACAGTCTGGAGGACAAACCCGTGACCCCGCTGACCCCGGAGCGGATTATCTCCTGCGTGGCCCAGCGGTTCCAGCTCGAGCCCGCCGATCTGGAGTCCAGCCGGCGTCAGCACCAGGTGGTGCTGGCCCGTCAGGTGGCCATGTATCTGTGCCGCCAGCTGCTGGGATTGTCCTATCCGCGCATCGGCAGCCTCTTTGGTGGGAAGGATCACAGCACCGCCCTGTACGCAGTCAAAAAAATCAAGGAATTACAGGGTACTAACAAAGATATCAAAAACATGTTAACGGAGCTTGAAGAAACTTGTCGCACCCGGCCCAACTAACCCGCTCACTCCTTCAGCAGTGTTCGGATGTCGGTTGCTGGTCGGTTGCATTGCCTGTTTTTATTTAAATATTTTCAATATGTTAGCTACATGAGCAACACAGGAACAGGGCCTAGGAACTACAACGGGGAAAAGACATGAAACTTACAGTGGTCAAAGAACAGGTCATTGATGGATTGCAAAAGGCTTCCAGTATCATCCCTGCCAGGACGGGGGCGGCCTTTCTTCGCACCATCTGGCTCAGGGCCCAGGATGGCTCCCTGTCCATTCTGTCCACGGACTCGAACCTGGAGTTCTCAGGGACATACCCCGCCCAGTCAGCCCAGGACGGCCTGGTCGGGGTCCAGGGCAGGAAGTTCTACGATCTCTTCCGCCGGCTTCCTCCCGGCGAGATCACCCTGACCCTGGACGCCTCCAACAACACCCTGCTTTTGGAGCAGGGCCGCAAGAAGTACAAGCTGCCGACCAACGATCCGACCTGGTTCCAGGACTTCGCCCCTTTTCCAGCGGACAACGCCGTGCTCTGGTCGGGCGATTTTCTCAAGGAGATGATCGACAGGGTCTCTTTCTGCATCAGCGACGAGGACACCATGGAGGCCATGAACTGCCTCAAGGTGCGGCCCAAGGCCGACCGTGAAACCGTGGAGGTCTGCGGGCTCAACGGGCACCAGTTCGCCATGCTGCGCTTCGTCAACCCGGACATCCACTCCATCATGCCCGAGGACGGGATCCTGATTGCCAAGCGCTACCTCATGGAGCTCAGGAAATGGTTGAGCGGGAACGAGATCCACTTCAACATCGACCAGAAACGGCTCTTTTTCACCAACCAGGCCCAGAACGAGATATTCAGCCTGCCGCTGAGCTATTACGAGTATCCCAAGTACCAGAACTTCCTGTCCAGGTTCGATGCCTCGGTCTCTTCCATGGACGTGGACAGGGACGAGCTGGTGGACTCCCTGGAACGCGTCTCCCTCTTCAATACCGACAACCAGCGCTGCTCCTATTTCGTGTTCGACCAGAGCGAGCTGGTGCTCTACAGTCAGGGGCAGGACACGGGCGAGGCCACAGAGCTTCTGAGCATCGCCTTCACCGGGGAGCTGAACAAGATCGCCTTCCCCACCAGGAATCTGATCGAGATCCTCGCCCACTTCGATTCCTCCGGCGTGCGCTTCGATTTCACCGGGCAGGACGGGCCGTGCAGGATCACCGGGGACAAGGACGCCGACTACATGGTCATTGTCATGCCCATGCAGATCACTGAGGAAACATACTACACGGAAGAGAACCTCTGATATGGTCACAGAACCAAAAAAGAACGCCTATACCGCAGACTCCATAACCATCCTGGAGGGGCTGTCGGCCGTGCGCAAGCGCCCGGCCATGTATATCGGCACCACCGACATCCAGGGCCTGCACCACCTCGTGTACGAGGTGCTGGACAACTCCATTGACGAGGCCATGGCCGGCTACTGCAACAAGGTGGTCATCACCATCCACCTGGACAACAGCGTGACCATCACCGACAACGGCCGGGGCATACCCGTGGACATGCATCCCAAGGAGAAACGCCCTGCCGTTGAAGTGGTCATGACCGTGCTGCACGCCGGGGGCAAGTTCGACAACGAGACCTACAAGGTCTCGGGTGGGCTGCACGGTGTGGGTGTCTCGGTGGTCAATGCCCTGTCGGAGTACCTGGAGGTCACGATCAACCGGGACGGGCAGAAGTACACCCAGCGCTACGAGCAGGGTGTGCCCGTGGAGAAGCTGCGGGTGGTGGGGGAAACGAGCAAGACAGGCACCATGGTGCGTTTCAGGCCGGACGAGGAGATTTTCCAGGACCTAAACTTCAACCACGATGTCCTGGCCAAGCGTT
>CAZUBS010000011.1:0-14573 GCA_964618595.1 uncultured Desulfohalobiaceae bacterium | reverse complement strand
GCGGCGAACGACACGACCGGACCGGAAGGGCGCGCGATCATCGCGCAGGAGCTCCCGCAGATGGAAGAGGAGCTTTTCACCCGCGCCAATGGCGTGACGCCAACAGGCGAGCCGCTTTTCGCCGGAACCGCCGGCGGGCCCGGCCTCACCCGCGCTGCATGATGGGCATGAGGAGGATCCAGACGCCAAAGAGCAGGATCATGGGAACCCAGGAAGCGGAAACCGTGGCGTACCAGGGGGCGTCCGCCTCCGGCTGGGCATCGACCGGGAGGTTGTACGCAACCAGGATTTGCACGAGCCCGGGATTTTCGGGGGCGTAGGTCACAAGGCGGCTGTCGACGCCGAGCTGTCCCACGAGCTCCTGCCCCCTGATGGTCACGGAGGAAACCTGCCCCTGCTCCACCCTGGTCAGGAACTCGCTGTAGGTCAGCGTGGTCCTGGTGGCCTGCGGCTGGTTGAAGAGATTGAACAGGACGACCATGATCAGTGATATGGTCGCCCAGAGGAAAAGATTTTTATAAAAACTGTTCAAGGTGCACGCCTCCGGTCATGATCACGATGTAAAAAATTCAAATGATTCAAGGGAAAAACAAAATTTTGTAGCACCAAGCACCGCGGGCTGTCCATATCGGTTGTCCGGTTCCTGTGCCCGTTGCAATCAGGGCCTGGCTTGATCATTGTGCCTGCTGCTGATAAAGATTCCGGTCTGCGGAAGCGTTTCGTCACCGGTGTGGCGCCTGGACTTCAAATCCAGTGGGCGGTCGAGAGGTCGCCGGTAGGTTCGACTCCTATACGCTTCCGCCACTTTTTTTTCCCGCCTGTGCCTCCTGCTCCTCCAGCCAGCCCCGAAGCTCACGCAGCTGCCGCTGCACCTGCTCGAACCCCGTGCCGCCGTGCGCCTTGCGCCGGGACACGCAGGCCTCATAGTCCAGGACGGAAAAGACGTCCCCGCCGATAAGCGGAGAAAACGTTTGCAGCTCCTGGAGCGGGATGTCCTCCAGCCCGAGACCACGGGATTCGGCATGGGCCACGATCCGTCCCGTGATGTGGTGGGCTTCGCGGAAGGGAACCCCCTTTTCCGCCAGGTAATCGGCAAGCTCGGTGGCATTGCAGTACCCGGCCCTGAGGGACGCGGCCATGCGTTGCTGATCAAAGGACAGGGCCGCCATCATCTCGCCCATGATCCGCACCGAGGAGGACACGGTCCGGTCCGCATCCATGAAGGGCTCCTTGTCCTCCTGCAGGTCGCGGTTGTAGGCCAGGGGGAGGCCCTTTAAAATGGTCAGCATGGCCATCAGGTCCCCGTAGACCCTGCCCGTCTTGCCCCGCATGATCTCCGCCACATCCGGGTTTTTTTTCTGCGGCATGATCGAGGACCCGGTGGCAAAGGCATCCGGAAGGAGCACATACCCGAAGCCGGGGTTGGACCAGAGCACGATCTCCTCGCACAGCCGGCTCAAATGGGTCATGACCGTGGCTGCGATGAACAGCGATTCCAGGACGAAGTCCCGGTCGGAGACCGCGTCCATGCTGTTCTGGAAGGTCGCGCCAAAACCGAGGTACTGTGCCACCGCCTCGGGATCCACCGGGTAGGTGGTCCCGGCCAGGGCAGCTGCGCCAAGCGGAGAAACCCGCACCCGCTTCTGGCAGTCCCCGATACGCTGGGCATCACGCTTGAACATCTCCACATACGCCAGCAGGTGGTGGGCCAGGCTGACCGGCTGGGCCGGCTGGAGATGGGTGCAGCCGGGCAGGATGGTCCGGGTGTGACTGGTGGCCTGGTTGGCCAGGCTTTGTATCAGTCCCAGCAGGGAATCGTGCCAGTCAGAAAGCCTTTCGGACACGTAAAGCCTAAAATCCAGAGCCACCTGGTCGTTGCGGCTGCGGCCGGTGTGCAGCTTCTTACCCACAGGCCCGACGATCTCGATCAACCGGTTCTCGATGTTCATGTGCACGTCTTCCAGGTCGCGTCGCCAGGAGAACCCCCCCGACTCGATCTCCTCGCGAACCTGATCGAGGCCCTCAAACAGCGTCCGCCCTTCATCGCCGGACAACACGCCCTGCGTGATGAGCATGGAGACATGGGCCTTGGAGCCCTGAATGTCCTGTGCATAGAGCAGGCGATCAAAGTCAACCGAGGCGGAGTATTCCTCGACACTCTCGCCGGTTGCCCCACTGAACCTGCCGCCCCACAATTTGTCTTCAGCCATGGTGCACCACTGGATACGTTCTGAACAGCACTGTTGCGGACGCAGACTACCCTTTCCTGGCGGAATCCGCCAGCAGCCTGAGCCCCTGGAGCCGGATAAACCCTGCAGCATCGGCCTGGTCATAGACCTGGTCCGCCTCGAAGGTTGCCAGGTCGGGATCGTACAGCGAGACCGGAGACCGGCGGGCCACAGGGTAGGCACCACCCTTGTAGAGCTTGAGACGCACCGTGCCGGTCACCATTTCCTGGGAAGCATCCACCAGGGCCTGCAGCGCCCTGCGCTCCGGTGAGTACCAGAACCCGTTGTAGACCATGGACGCGTACTTGGGCACCAGTGAATCCCTGAGGTGCATGGTCTCACGGTCCAGGCACAGCCCTTCCAGGTCCCTGTGGGCGATGTGCAGCAGTGTCCCCCCCGGGGTCTCGTAAACCCCCCGGGACTTCATGCCCACGAAGCGGTTTTCCACCATGTCCACGCGGCCTATGCCGTGCCTGCCGCCCAGCCGGTTCAGCTCCTTGAGCAGCGAGGCAGGGCCGAGCCGCTGCCCGTTCAAGGCAACAGGGTCCCCGGATTCGAAATCGATGTTGACCATCTCGGGCCTGTCCGGGGCCTCTTCGGGGGGGACGCAGAGCAGGTGGCTTCCCGGACCCGGCTCCTGCCAGGGGTCTTCGAGCTCCCCCCCCTCGAAGCTCAGGTGCAGCAGATTGCGGTCGCAGCTGTACGGTTTCTCGCTGGTCACCGGGACGGGGATGCCATTCTCCCTGGCATACCCGATCAGGTCTGTCCGGGAACCCATATCCCACTCACGCCAGGGGGCAATGGTTTTGAGCTCCGGGGCCAGGGCCAGGGCGGCGAGCTCGAACCGGACCTGGTCGTTGCCCTTGCCCGTGGCCCCGTGGGCCACGGCCTGGGCCCCCTCCTGCCTGGCGATCTCCACCAGGCGCCTGGCGATCAGCGGCCGTGCCAGGGCGGTACCCAACAGGTAGCGGCCCTCGTACAGGGCGCCGGCCCTGAATGCCGGAAAGATGAACTCCCGGGCGAACTCTTCCTGCAGATCGTCGATGAAGGCCTTGCTCGCCCCGGTGGCCAGAGCCTTGTCCTCGATGCCGTCGAGCTCCTCCTCCTGGCCCAGGTCGGCGGTCAGGGTGATGACCTCGCAGGCATAGGTGTTCTTGATCCACTTGAGGATGACCGAGGTGTCCAGCCCCCCGGAGTATGCCAGCACCACCTTGCGTATTGACGACATGTCCTCTCCGTATCATTCAATTGGGTGTTCGTGTTCTCGTTCTGTTGAGGCGTCTGTGAAAATCCAGACCAGTATGGCCTTTTGCATGTGCAGCCTGTTCTCGGCCTGATCCCAGACGATGGAGGACGGTCCCTCGATGACACCCTCGGTGATCTCCTCGCCACGGTGGGCGGGCAGGCAGTGCATGACCCTGGCGTTTGATCCGGCCCGGGCGAGCAGCTCCTCGTTGACCTGAAAGGGGGCAAAAGTTTCCATGCGCTCCTGCTGCTCCCCTTCCTGCCCCATGGAGGCCCAGACATCGGTGTTTACATAGTCTGAGCCCTCGACGGCCCGGCGCGGGTCCCTGGTCAGCTCGATCTTCGCCCCCTGGTTCCTGGCGTTCTCCAGGATCTTCGGGTCGGGGTCGAAGCCTTCGGGGATTGCCATATGGAGTGAAAAGGGGAAGTGGACCGCGGCGTTGATCCAGGAGTGGGCCATGTTGTTGCCGTCACCCACCCAGGCCACCTTGAGCTTGTCCAGCTCCGGGGTCCTTTCGTGCATGGTCATGACATCGCTCAGAACCTGGCAGGGATGGTAGGAGTCGGACAGCGCATTGAGCACCGGGATGGAGGCAAAACGGGCCATCTCCTCCAGCTTGTCCTGCCCGAATGTCCTCACGACCACTGCGTGCACATACCGTGACAGGACCCGGGCCGTGTCCCGGAGGGGCTCGCTGCGGCCGAGCTGGGACTCTCCCGGGGTCATGAGCAGGCTCTGACCGCCAAGCTCCCGGACGGCCACCTCAAAGGAAACCCTGGTCCGGGTGGAGGACTTCTCAAACAGGAGCACCACGGTCTTCCCGGTCAGGATGTCCAGGGTCATGCGCTCCTGCTTCAGGATTTTGGCCCGTTCCAGAAGGTTCCAGGCATCCTTCCTGGGTATGTCCAGTATGTTCAGAAAATGTCGCGCCATTCAGTCTTCCTCCGCTGCTCCGGCTCCTGCCGGGGGCAATACTGAGTCAACCCGGGGGGCGTTCCAGGGATGCACGTGCCCTCCCTCTGTACTCCCTCTGGTTGACCGCCGAAAAAAAGGGTTATTTAGCGACATCCGCCGGGCAATGTAAAGTTTTTTGCCCGGGAGAGGGTGGAATCGCAGCTGCCAGCCGGCACGCCCGGGGGCCAGAGAACCGGTGACTAAGTGTCACCCCGGAGCGGTCTGAAAGCATTCCCCGTCCCGCTCAAGCCGCCGGCCCGAACAGATCGGCAGCTGAAGCGACCGCCTCCTCGGTCAGGGAATCCATTGCCTCCCCGTGGTCCATACCCTGGAGATGGAGCACCGCGTGGGCCAAAAGCCTCACCAGATGGTCCGTGACAGGCTGTTCGTACAAAAAGCACTCCCGCAGGAGGGCATCTGCGGACACAACCACGGAGCCGAGATGCGCGCCCTCTTCGTCGGAGGGGAAGCTGAGCACGTTGGTTGGGCCTGTCAGCCCGAGAAAGTGGTGGTTCAGCTCCTGAATGTCCCTGTCGCCGGTAATCTTCAGGTCCAGGGAGGCCCCGGGTCCGGCCAAAAGACGCAACAGCCCCGCGACCAGCCCGTGGATCTCCCTGGCTGAAAACCCGAGCCTGGGGACCATGGCCGGTTCGACCTGGACAGTCATTTCCCGGCCTTTTGCTCGGCGGCCTTTTCCGCCTTCTCGGCATCCAACCTGCCGTAGGCCTGGACGATCCGGCCGACCAGGGGGTGGCGGATCACGTCGGCGTCATTGAACCGGATCATCCCCACCCCTTCGACCTCCGAAAGCACCGCGGCCGATTGGACCAGCCCCGAGGCCACGTGCCCTGGAAGGTCGATCTGGGTCACATCTCCGGTCACGACCATGCTGGAGCCGAAACCCATGCGGGTCAGGAACATCTTCATCTGCTCGGGGGAGGTGTTCTGGGCCTCGTCCAGGATGATGAAGGCGTCGTTGAGCGTCCTTCCCCGCATAAAGGCCAGGGGCGCAACCTCGATGACCCCCGTCTCCAGCATCTCCTGCACCCTCTGAAATCCCAGCATGTCGTGCAGGGCGTCGTACAGGGGGCGCAGATAGGGGTTGACCTTCTCCATGAGGTCGCCGGGGAGAAACCCAAGACGTTCGCCCGCCTCGACAGCCGGTCGGGTCAGCACCAGCCGCTTGACCTTGCGCTGCAGCAGCAGGGACACGGCCATGGCCACGGCCAGATAGGTCTTGCCTGTTCCGGCCGGCCCGATCCCGAAGACCAGGTCCGAGGTGCGCATGGCCTTCAGGTAGTCGCGCTGGTTGACGCTCTTGGGGCTCACGGTCTTCTTGGGTGAAACAGCAAAGACCGTGTCGCAGAACAGGCTGCGCAGGTCAGCCCCGGGGTCGGCGCGCAATGCCTTCAGGGCGTGCTCGAAGTCCTGCGGGTGCAGGGTGTGGCCGGACTGGAGCAACCCGTAAAGCTGGGCCAGCAGGTCCGAGGCCATGTCCATGCTGGACTGGTCGTCGGAGCGAAGCAGCACGGAGGTTCCCCGGCTGCTGATATCTACCCCTGTTGCGCTCTTCAATCGGGAGAGGTTCTTTTGCTGCGGCCCGAACAAGTCCCGGGCCAGATCCGCGTTGTGGAACTCGAGCTTTCGTTCATTGGCGATGTTGCTGGTCATCTGTCGTGTCTTTCTCCTCCTGCATGCTGATTTTGCAAGGGTAGTGTACTTTGATTTCAATCTGACAGGGCAGAGGTAAGTACTCTTTACGGCTTCGTCCATTCCCGGACAAAATTTCATGCCCATCGAGGCTGATCGGCAAAATCAGATCGGTTCAGGACACGCGCAGACGGGTTTCCACTTCCTGGTCCAGGCGGACAGAAAACGACCGCCACTCCTGGTCGACCCTCACCCGCCCCAGCCCGGCCCCCTTGACCGTGCGCACGTCCTTGACCAGAGCGCTGACCACCTCGGCCCGCATGGAGCCTGCCTGGTGGCTGGCCAGGCCTGCCAGCACAGCCGCTTCCCGCAGTGAAGCTTCCGGGACATCCTGCCCGTCGTGGTCGCGTTTCAAGATTACATGGGACCCGGGGCCGCCCCGGGCGTGGAACCAGAGGTCGAACGGCCGGGCGGCCTGAGTGAGCAGCTTGTGGTTGGCCGACTGATTCTTGCCCCTGACAATGGTGAACCCGTCGCTGGACCTGTACCGGTGCACGGCCAGGTTGCGCCACCTGGCCGGGACCTGCCCGGAAGGTCCCTTCAAAGAACCGGGACCTGCGGCCGGGGAAAGATCCGCACTGTCTCCGGCTTCTAATCTTTGCAGTTCCTCCTCCAGGGTCTGTCGGCGTCGTGCGGCATGCTCCAGGCCACGGCGGCCCTTTCGGGAGAGCTTGAAAAACCGCTCCATGTTCTCGAGGACCGTCAACCCCGGGTCGAGGTCGATGGTGCGTGGCTCCCCGTGAAAGTCAGCCCGTATTTCCGACACTTTGCTCCCCTGGTCGGTGCGATAGAGGTTGGCTTTGAGCACCTCCCCCCAGGTTCCCAGACCCACCAGCTCCCGCATCCGCTGTTCCTCGTCCTCCAGCTTCTGCAGGGAACGCTTCACTTTTTTCAACAACCGTCTGCGCTCGGCGTCCTCCCGGCTGGTTTGAGCAAGAAGCGGACGGGTTGTGAGCCTTCCGAAGGACGCCGCCGCATCAAGTGCCGTGTTGTGGGAGGATTCTTGCAGATCCTGCTTGAGCTGTGCGGGGAACGGCCAGGACAGGACATGGACAGGCACCTCCCGGCCGCGGGTGTACACGTAAAACCGCCCTGTCTCACCCCGTACGACCCGGCGGTAGAGACGGTGCGCCGCGTCGTTGTCGAGCGCCTCAAGCGTCCGCCGCAGAGGGGGCGTGATCTGGGGGTGGTCTCTCCAGACCTCCTTGTCCTGCAGCACCCGCTCCAGGACAGGCCACTCGGGTTCGAGACCGAAGCCCTCCGGCAGCTCTCCGACAAGCTCCGGATCATTTCGCACCGAGAAGGGCAGCCAGTCGGGATCACGCGAACGGAGCTGGAGGGCCAGGCTTCTATTGGGCCAGTCAGCCCTGACATCGTCGATGCGCGCTCCATTGATGCGCTTTCTGAACCACATCACCCGTGCGGGAGGCGTTGCAGGGTTGTCTGGAACGGCGGAGGTGAAAAAAAGAGCCCCTCCCTTGGGAGAGGGGCTGAACAGCAGGGACTGCCGGCTGGAAAATTTGAAGGTCCACAGACCCGGTGCCGGAGAGTAGATGTTTTGAATGCGTTGCCCGCGCAGCAGCGAGGCCGCTTCCCGCACAAACGCCCGGAAGAAGTTGGCTTCCATGGATGGGCTACACCTTTAACCGCTCCTCCTTCTCCTGATCGCTCTTGCACTTGATGCACAGCGTGGTCACGGGCCTGGCCTTGAGGCGGGCGGTTCCGATCTCCTCACCGCACTCTTCGCAGATGCCGAACGAGCCGTCCTCTATCCTTTCCAGGGCTTCGTGAATTTTCTTGATCAGCTTTCGTTCACGGTCCCGGAGCCGAAGGGTGAAGGACTGGTCGGACTCATGCGAAGCGCGGTCCGCAGGGTCTGCAAAGACCTCGCTGCTTCCGGACATGTCCTCGATGGTGTCCTTGCCCTTTCTGTAGATGTCGTCGAGCTGCTCTTTCAAGTAGCCTTGGAAATATTCAAGATCTTTCGGATCCATTCATCTCCTCCTGCTCATTGACGGGGATACATCAGGAAAGTGAAGGTCTTTAGCCTATCAGGGCAAGAGTTGTAAAGACCTGGACGGTCCTGTCAACAACGCTCCTTGGCTCGATTCCTGCTGACGTTTCCCTGGGTCGGCCGACTCTACTCTGGCGGCTCCCTTCACGGCCGTGGGGTCGAAGTTCAGCCTTGACAGCAGGAAAGGCTTCTCTTAAATGAATATGCCTCATCTCGGGCGGGAATAACTCAGTGGTAGAGTGCGACCTTGCCAAGGTCGAAGTCGCGGGTTCAAATCCCGTCTCCCGCTCCATGACGGCACTGAGGGCCAAACCACTGGTTTGGCCCATTGTTTATTCAGACACCCTGCACATTCCGCCGCTTCTGGCGGCACCTGATCAACGATTCGTCTCTTAACTATTCAAACGAGGCCTCTCAACGTGGTTCAGACATCCCCTGCACCGGATGCGACCCTGGACGAGCTTCTCGACCGGGTCGGTCAAAAATTCACCACCGAGTTCGAGACAGTCAAGATCGGCAGCCAGGAGATCCAGCTGCTGCAGATCGCGGACATGGAGTCCTACGTGGACCACCTGGCCGACACCACACCGGAAGGGAAAACCCTGGAGCTTCCCTTCTGGGCCAGGATCTGGCCCACCTCCATTCTGCTGGGCTACTATGTCCAGCGCCTGGACCCGGCACACGGCCCCGACATGCTCGAGATCGGGGCCGGGGTGGGGATCTGCGGCCTCATTGCAGCCGGGCACGGATTCAATGTCACCATCTCCGACATCAATGAGGACGCCCTTCTCTTCTGCCGGATCAACATCCTCAAGAACAATCTCCAGGAACGATGCAGGGTGGCCCGCATCGACTTCACCACCGACCGTCTGGACCAACGCTTTCACAGGATCATCGGGTCCGAGGTCCTGTACAGGGACCAGTCATACCGTCAGCTCGTGAAGTTTCTTTCCAGGCACCTCAAGCAGGTCCCCGGCGCAGAGGCAGTCATTGCCAAGGATTATCAGCTCAAAGCCGCGAAGTTCTTCAAGCTGGCCAGGGAAACGTTCCAAATCCAGGAGCAGGTCATCGGCTTCAAGGCCTCTGCGGATGGCGACGGGAACGGTAAAGGGGCCGGTGACAAACAGCTCAGCGCCATCTACCGCCTCTCCCCCAAGACGAATGCCGGTGCTTAAAGACTGCTTCAAGGGCTACACCTGGGACCTGGACAAGGCTCTTCCCCCCGAGGAGACGGTGCAACGGGTTCTCGAGGCCTTCAACAGCACCGGCCGGGATATCCTTGCCGGGGTCGAGCGCATCGATACCCAGAGGCTCGGCATTCCGGTCTTTGTCAGCCTGTGCGGGCCTGAGGCCAGAAAGTACCTGCCCGGGCGCAAGCAGATGGGCAAGGGGTCCTCGACGACCCAGGCCCGGGCCTCCGCCCTGATGGAGCTCGTGGAGCGCTACAGCTTCTTTACCTTCTGGCAGGATCCGAAACGCTGGACCAGGGCCACCTGGACCGGGGCGGTCAAACGCCACGGCCAATCGCTGATCCCCATCGAGCGCATCCTTCAGTCCGTGCAGGACGACCTGACCCCGAAGCAGGCCGTGGAGGTCATGGATCTTGTCCGGTGGCGCTTCGCCCCTGTGGAAAACCTCTCCAGCGGCACAGTCGAGCACGCCCCCATGGACTGGTTCAAGACCCTCAACGAGTTCAACGGCAGCTCAGCCGGCAACACCGCTGAGGAGTCCATCCTCCAGGGGGCGTGCGAGCTGATCGAACGGCACGTCAGCACGCTGGTGGACAGGGAGTGCCCGTCACTCCCGACCATCGACCCGGCCAGCTTTTCCGACCCGGTGCTCATCGACCTGGTGGCCTGCTTCAGGCGCACCAACATCCGGTTGCTGCTCAAGGACTTCTCCCTGGGCATGCCCGCTCCCACAGTGGCCGCCCTGGCCTGGGATCCGGCCACCTTCCCCGATCACTCGGAGATCGTCTTCACCGCCGGGACCGCAACATCCCCTGAAAAGGCCGCCATACGCGCCGTCACCGAGGTGGCCCAGCTGGGAGGGGATTTCGAGACCGGGAGCACCTACGAAGCCTCGGGCCTGCGCAAGTTCCGCCGCCTGGAAGAGTGCGCCTGGCTCCAGTCCGGCGACCTGGTCCCCGTGGACTCCCTTCCGGACATCTCCCACAGCAACATGCGCCATGAGATCGAGGCCCTGTGCAAGGGCTTGTCCGCGCGCGGGTTCACACTCTACTCCGCCGACATCTCCCACCCGGAGCTCGACATTCCGGCCCACTACAGCTTCGTGCCCGGCTTCCTGTTCCGGGAACGGACCGCCCATGCCTCTCTCGGCCTTTTCGTGGGGCGCCGGCTGTCCGAGGAGTCCTCCCCTGCAGAGGCCTTTGCCGGGCTGGACACCCTGGACCGTTACTACCCGGACAACCACTTCTGCGATTTTTTCCGGGGCATGATCAGCCTGCGCCAGGAGGACCTGGATGCTGCAGAGTCCCTCTTTGCCGCGGCAGAGGACAAGCAGCCCTCTGCTGAGGATCGGGCCCTGGCCGCCTTCTACCGCGCCTATGCCTTGACCAGGAAAGAGCACTGGGGCGACGCACTGCCCCACCTGAACCGGGCCATCGAGCTTTCACCCCACCACCACTCCTATTTGAACCTCAGAGGCGCGGCCCTGTACCGGCAGCAGCGGTATGCAGCCGCGGCCCGCGATTTTCAGGCCGCCCTTGAGCAGGACCGGGGGTCGGCCATGGATCTGGCCAACCTCGGCCTCTGCTACCAGGCCCTGGGAAAGCACCGCGTGGCCCTGGACCACCTCGAGAACGCCCTGAAGCTGGACCCGGACCTCGAGTTTGCCAGATCCCGGGTGGAGGAGCTGCGCGGTCTGCTGTCCTCGTGACCTTTCATCCAGGTGAGATGGACCCGGGCATTGACAAGTAACTCACTGGACATTTATGGGTTGATGTCGCCGACGGATATTGGTGTTCAAATATCCGCGACAAACCCTCTGCCCGTGCGCAGTGCACGACAGGTGGAGATTTTCAGGGTTGGCTTTGACACCGGGGTGTGTCAGTGGTAAATGCCCCAAGCACAGGTCATAAACATATCGTTTTAAGGAGGAAGAAACATGGCTGTTGTTGAATTCAAAGGAAAAAAATTCGACATTGACGAAGACGGCTTCCTGCAGGATTACAACCAGTGGTCCCAGGAGTGGGTCGAGTACGTCAAGGACCAGGAAGGCATCAAGGAGCTGAGCGACGAGCACAATAAGGTCATCGAGTTCCTCCGCGACTACTACGAGAAGAACGGGATCGCCCCCATGGTGCGCATCCTTTCCAAGGTGACCGGCTACAAGCTCAAGAAGATCTACGAGCTGTTCCCCTCCGGCCCCGGCAAGGGAGCCTGCAAGATGGCCGGACTGCCCAAGCCCACCGGCTGCGTGTAGTCACCAAACGGTTTTTTGCTTTGAAAAGGGTGGCCAGTGGCCACCCTTTTTTTATCAGGGACCGAGAACCGCATACCACACTGTGCCAAGGAGTCGCAGATGGACATCTCCAAGACGATCGCAGCTTTGAAGCAGGAGCCCGGGTTCACTGAAAACGTGGGCATGGTGCTGGTGCACAACGGCGTGGTGCGGGACTGGTCCAGAAAAGGGCGGGAGAAGGTGGAACGACTCAAGGTCTCCCCCGACCGGCAGAAGATCGAGTCGATCCGGGCCGAGTTCGAACAGCGGCCGGGCATCTTCCGCATCGTGGTCACGGCCCTGGAGGGAGAGTTCCTGCCCGGCGACGACCTTCTGTACATCGTCGTGGCCGGCGACGTGCGCGAAAACGTGGTGCCGACCCTTGCAGAGCTCCTGAACAGGGTCAAGGCCGAGGCCGTGCACAAGGTAGAGGTCTTCCAGGAGTAAAACGGCCTTCAGGGCCCTTTCCCCTGTCAGCCGCCGGAAAGCACTTTGCGGAGCCTGGCTGCCTCGTCCATCCTCCCCCTCTTCAGGCAGCCCGTGATGTACCGTGCGGCCTTTTCCCCAAGCACCCTTTCGGCTTCTTTGCGCTGCCCCGGGGTCAGGCCATGCACGTGGATCAGACGGTGCAGCGCACGCACCCTGTAAAGGTCCATGCCGACGAACAGGCTCGAGAGCTGTCCGCTGTGCCCTGCCCTGCGCCGGACCAGCTTGCGGGGCAAAAAGCCCACCGGCAGGAGCCGGGTGCAGCGCAGCCAGAGATCGTAATCCTCGCATGCCGGCAGATCTTCGGCAAACACACCGACCCGGTCGAATACGGACCGGTGCACCATGACGCAGGAAGGGCTGACCAGGCAACGCTCCAGGGAGGGCCTGAAGATCCAACCGGCCTGCTTGACGTGCCGCAGCCCCGGGTTGACCCGCCTCCCATTGCGGACCCACTCCTCGTCGGTCTGGGCAATGCTCCACCCCCCGCGGACCATGTGGGACAGCTGCAAGGCAACCTTGTCCGGCTCCCAGAGATCGTCGGAGTCCAGAAAAGCGATGAAGCTTCCCCGAGCCATGCCAAGCCCCTTGTTCCTGGCCGACGAGACTCCCTGGTGGGGCTGCCTGATTACCCGCATCCGGGAATCACCACACCGGGCCAGGATTGCAGCGGTGTTGTCGGTGGAGCCGTCGTCAACGACCAGGATCTCCAGGGCCGTGTAGGTCTGGCCAATAACGGACAGAACGGCTTCCCGAACCATCAGTTCGCGGTTGTGGGTGGGGATGATGACCGTGACCAGGGGGTTCATGTCGGTTGCAGGGCCTCTTGTCGTTCCTGGGACGCTTTGTCATTGATCTTGATCATTTCTTGCCCTAACAGCCTGAAAAAGCCCAACCGACACACCCCTTGGAGCAGAAACGGTGCCCGACCCGATCCACACATCTTCCGACCGCCGGTACCGGATGCGCTGCTCGCCCCGGCAGGGCGAGCTCGTGTTTCAGGTCGTGCTGGAGCACACCGACCTGTGGGTCACCGCGCAGCTGGATTGCAGCGCCGAGGTCCTGAGTGAGGTCCGCAGGCTCAGGGGGCAGATCAAGTCCTTCATGACCACCAGCCCCGAGTTTGCAGTCAGCCTGGTGCCGGTGGAGGTCCCCGCCTCAGCCCCGGAACTGGTCAGGCGCATGGCCGGGGCTGCGCGACAGTGCGGTGTCGGACCCATGGCCGCGGTGGCCGGGGCCATCGCCCAGGCCGTGGCAGACCGGTTTGCCCCGCGAAGCAGGGACATCATCGTGGAGAACGGCGGTGACGTCTACCTCCACTCCACCCGGGACCGTACCGTGGGGCTGCTCTCCCGGCCCGGGGAGGGGCTGAACCTGGGCCTGTCCCTGCACAGGCGGGAGTTCCCCCTGGCCCTGTGCGCCTCCTCCGGCAGGATCGGCCACTCCCTGAGCTTCGGGCGGGGGGACCTGGTGGTGGTCAAGTCCAGAAGCGGGGCCTTTGCCGATGCCGCGGCCACCACCTTGGCCAACAGGCTGGTCACGAGGCGGGACGTGAACGCGGTCCTCGGACAGGCCAGACAGCTCGCCCCGGCAGGGCTCACAGGGGTCTTCGCCCAGTTCGACGACCAGCTGGGAATCTGGGGGGAGATGGAGCTGGTGGAGCTTTGAAGCACCTACTTCCTGAACGCCGCAATATCTTTCTCAAAGCGCTCATACAAGTCCGAGAACACCGGGGGCAAGCGGCGGTGCAGCTCGTCCAGCAGGGGCAGCATGACCTCCCGGATCTGCGGGTGGGCGGCCGCGTCGCAGCGCAGAGCAAAGACGTGGCGCCACTCGCGCAGGTTGGCGGTCATCACGATCTCGGTCTTGAGGCTGTTTGGCAGGACGCTCCTGGCCTCCTGCGCCCTGGCCCCCCCGCTGATGAGCCGCAGGTAGCTCTGCTCGGCCTGCTGCATGGCCGAGAGCCACTCCGCGTACTCGGGTGACCCCTCCTTCCAGAACAGCGGCCGAATGACCGTGATCTCGTTGCCGAACTTGTCCTTGGAGTAATTGGCGTAGCGGGTCGACTCCTGGCTGTAGGAGGCCAGCCGGTGGCGCACCAGCTCGTGGGTCACGCCGCGGTCGCAGATGAACCTGACCGTGATGGAGGCGTGCTCGATGACGCTCATGTGCCCCGAGGCGACGATCCGGCGGATAAAGCCCATGGCCGAGTCGGCCGTGATCTTGTCCTCTGACTTGTAGCAGGTGCGCCCTGCCAGCTCGATGAGCTTGAGGATGTCATCTCCGTCCGGCATGGCCAGGATCTCGAAGGAGGGTGGGACGATGCGCATGAGGCAATCCTTCGCAGGGTTTGTTCTTTACTTCAGCCCGAACCGGACCAGGTGCTCGTATGCCTTGGCCGTGGCCACCCGCCCCCGGGAGGTGCGTTTCAGGAAGCCGCACTGGATGAGGTAGGGCTCGTAGATCTCCTCCA
>CAZUBS010000010.1:0-14747 GCA_964618595.1 uncultured Desulfohalobiaceae bacterium | reverse complement strand
CTTGCCGCTGCGGGTCTTGGGCAGCCCAGGCGAGAACTGGACGAACTCAGGGGTGGCAATGGGCCCGATCTCGGACCGCACGTGCTTCTTGAGCTCGACCATGAGCTCGTCGCTCGGCTCCTGGTCCTCCTTGAGGGTCACGTAGGCGTAGATGGTCTGCCCCTTGACCTCGTGGGGCATGCCGACCACGGCAGCCTCGGACACGGCCGGGTGGGAGACCAGGGCTGACTCGATCTCGGCCGTGCCCATGCGGTGGCCGGAAACGTTGATCACGTCGTCGACCCGGCCCATGATCCAGAAGTAGCCGTCCTCGTCCACCCGGGCCCCGTCGCCGGACTCGTACACCCCGGGGAAGCCGGCGAAGTACTGCTGCTTGAATCGCTCGGGATCGCCCCAGACACCGCGCAGCATGCCCGGCCAGGGCTTGTTGATGACCAGGAAGCCTCCTCCCTGGTCGACCTCCTCGCCCTCCTTGGTCACGATGGAGGCGTCCACGCCGGGCAGGGGCTTGGTGGCCGATCCCGGCTTGAGGGGCGTGGCGTAGGGCAGGGCGGAGATCATGATGCCGCCGGTCTCGGTCTGCCACCAGGTGTCCACCACGGGGAGCTTCTCCCGGCCGATGTTGATGTAGTACCACATCCAGGCCTGGGGGTTGATGGGCTCTCCCACGGACCCGAGCACCCGCAGGCTGGACAGATCGTTCTGCTGGGTCCACTTCTCTCCCAGCCGCATCAGGGAGCGGATGACCGTGGGGGCGGTGTAGAAGACCGTGACCTTGAACTTTTCGCAGATCTGCCAGAAACGGTTGGGCTCGGGGTAGGTCGGGACCCCTTCGAACATCAGCGAGGTCATGCCCAGGGCCAGGGGGCCGTAGGTGATGTAGGTGTGGCCGGTGACCCAGCCGATGTCCGCGGTGCACCAGTGGATGTCGTCGTCGGGCGGGTCGAAGACCCACGGGCTGGTGTGGGCCGAGTAGCCCAGGTACCCGGCTGGGGTGTGGTAGACGCCCTTTGGCTGGCCTGTGGAGCCCGAGGTGTAGAGAATGAAGAGCACGTCCTCGGCGTCCATGACCTCGGGCTCGCACTGGTCCGGGAGCTCGGGGTCCTGCATGAGCTCGTCCCAGGACAGGTCGCGGCCTTGGACAACGTTGACGTCGTTGTCGCACGACGTGACCAGGACGACCTTTTCCACCGTGGGGCACTCCTCCAGGGCAGTGTCGACATTGGGCTTCAGGGGGATGGACTTCCCGGCCCGGAAGACCCCGTTCCCCGCCACCAGGACCTTGGCCTCGCAGTCGTTGATCCGGTCGCGCAGGCTGTTGGCGGAAAAGCCGGCAAAGACGATGGAGTGGGGCGCGCCGATGCGGGCGCAGGCCAGCATGGCCACGACCAGCTCGGGTACCATGGGCAGGTAGATGGAGACCCGGTCGCCTTTTTTGACGCCCAGCTTCTTGAGCACGTTGGCGAAGCGGCAGACCTCTGCGTGCAGCTCCTGGTAGGTGAAGGTCTTGACCGCGTCCTCCTTCTCGCCCTGCCAGATGATGGCCGTCTTGTCGGCCTTGCCGTTTTCCAGGTGGCGGTCCAGGCAATTGTAGCTGACGTTGAGCTGGCCGCCCTGGTACCACTTGATCTCGGGTTTGTGAAAATCCCACTCCAGTATCTTCCCGGGTTCCTTGTACCAGGTGATGAGCTCATCGGCGCGGTCGCGCCAGAAGCCGTCGGGATCCTCCATGGAGCGCTTGTAATGCGCTTCATACTCCTCCATGCTCTTGACATGGGCCTGGTCGCGGCCTTCGCGGGGTGGCTGGAAGACCCTGTTCTCGTCCAACATGTGCTCGATGCGCTCTTTCTGTTCGCTCATACCTGCTCCCTTACCCAAGAATAGAGGGTGGTTGGAAAGATTTGCCCGTGGCCGAAGTACCCTGGGAGTGACACTACATCAGTCACCGGTCATGCTGCAAACCGCCGCCCGTGACAGTGGATCGTCACCCTCCCCAGCGTTTCAAACTCTCCTTGTACGTTGAAATCATTGTCCGGTTCAATCATTTTTCGGTGAACGTCACGAAGCGGGGATGCGTAAGGGACGGTGGCCGGGGAACTGCCGCTGGTCTTTGACTTCTGACCGTTTATGGGTGAATGCTGCCATTCGGCTTTCGTGAGAACCGCCGATTGAAACGAGCCAGGGTGAACCTATGAGCCTTCGTTACCTCGATTACCTCTTTCGGCCCAAGTCAGTGGCCGTGGTGGGCGCCTCGAACCGTCCCAGGAGCATCGGCTCCGTGGTCATGCGCAATCTGCTGCAGGGGGGGTTCTCCGGCCCGGTCATGCCGGTCAACCCCAAGTACCGGGCCGTGGCCGGAGTCCTGGCCTACCCGAATGTGGCGGCCCTGCCCACCACACCTGACCTGGCCGTGGTCTGCACCCCCCCGCGCACGGTGCCCGGCTTTGTCGAGGATCTCGGCAGGCTGGGAACACACGCGGCCATTGTCATGTCCACCGATCTGCATTTGGCAGAGGACAGCCAGGGGCTGACCCTGCAGGACAGGATGATGCGCTCTGCCAGGCAACACGCCATCCGCATCCTGGGGCCGGACAGCCTGGGACTGGTCGTGCCCAGCACCGGGCTCAACGCCAGCTTTGCCCACATCCAGGTCCAACAGGGACAGATAGCCTTCGTGTCCCAGTCCGGGGCCATGTGCACGGCAGTCCTCGACTGGGCCAAAACCAAGGGCATCGGCTTCTCCCACGTGGTTTCCCTGGGGGGGGCGGCCGACGTTGACTTCGGCGATGTCATCGATCACCTGGGCGGGGACCCCTTTACCAAGTCCATCCTGCTCTACATCACCGAGGTGGGCAATGCCCGCAACTTCCTGTCCGCGGCCAGGTCCACGGCCAGGAACAAGCCCATTATCGTGATCAAGGGGGGGGTCGCCCAGACCGAAAAACATTCCACCGAATCCCACGCCGGCATGATGATCACCAGTGACGAGGTCTATAGCGCGGCTTTCAGACGGGCCGGCATGCTCAGGGTCTTCGAGGTCGACGCCCTGTTCGACGCAGTGGAGACGCTGGCCAGGTCGGCCCCCATCAAGGGGGACCGGCTGGCGGTCCTGTCCAATGGGGGAGGCCCGGGCATCCTGGCCACGGACTCGCTGCTCTCAGGCGGGGGCCGGCTGGCCGTGCTCTCCCCGGAGACGGTCAGGGAGCTCGACCAGGCCATTCAGAGCCCCTGGTCCGAGACCAACCCCGTGCAGATCATCGACCACGCCCCCGGCGAGACCTACGCCGACTCGCTGCGCATCCTGCTCAAGGACCCCGGGGTGGATGCGGTGCTGGTGCTGCACGTGCCCACGGCCTTTGCCTCCAGCGAGGACGTCGCCGGGTCCGTGGTCACCGTGGCGGGGGGGCGCAAGAGCAAGGTGCTCACCAGCTGGCTGGGTCAGGAGAGCATGATCCAGGCCCGCAGGATGTTCAACCTGGCCGGCATCCCCACGTACGAGACCCCGCACAAGGCTGTGGGGGCTTTTCTGGACATGGTGCGCTACCGGCGCAACCAGGAGATGCTCATGGAGACGCCGGACTCGGCCCCGACCGAGTTCACCCCCAACACCAGCACCGCCAGGGCCATGATCAGGGAGGCCCTGGCCCACGGCCGCACGGTGCTCAGCGCACCAGAGGCCATGCAGGTCCTCGCGGCCTACGGCATCCCCATCGTGGAGACCCGGCTGGTGGAGGATGTGGAGGAGGCAGTGCTGACCACCAGGGAGCTCGGTTTCCCGGTGACGCTCAAGGTGGTGTCCCCCGACCTGGTGCACAAGTCCGATGTGGGCGGGGTGGCCCTGGACCTGGAGTCGGCCGAGGGTGTGCGCTCGGCAGCCCAGGCCATCACCGCCCGGGTGCGCGGGTTCAACAAGCAGGCCCGGATCGATGGGTTCATCCTGCAGAAGATGGTCCGGCGCACAGGGACCCACGAGCTGTACGCCGGGGTGTTCACGGACCAGGTTTTCGGTCCGGTGATCATGTTCGGCCAGGGGGGCACGGCCGTGGAGGTCATCAGCGACCGGGCAGTTGGCCTGCCGCCGCTGAACATGGCCCTGGCCCGCTGGATCATACGCCTGACCCGCATCTCCAAGGTGCTCGAGGGGTACAGGGAGCAGACGGGCGTGGACATGGACGCGGTGCGCCTGACCCTGATGCAGATCTCCCAGATGGTCATCGACCTGCCCGAGATCGTGGAGCTGGACGTCAACCCACTGCTGGCCGATGCCCAGGGCGTGCTGGTGCTGGACGCCCGCATGGTCATCCAGAAGGCGCGGCAGACAGGGCCGGAGCGCCTGGCCATCCGCCCCTACCCCAAGGACCTGGAGGAGTGCGCCACGCTGCAGTCGGGGCGCAAGGTCTTTCTGCGGCCCATCCGGCCCGAGGACGAGCCCAAGCACTTCGAGTTCATCAACAGCCTCTCCCCCGAGGACATCCGCATGCGCTTTTTCGGCCACGTGCGGGAGTTCCCCCACTCCCAGATGGCCAGGTTCACCCAGATCGACTACGACCGGGAGATGGCCTTCATAGCCGTGACCCAGAACGAAGAGGGGCGGGAGGTGACCCTGGGCGTGAACAGGGTCTTTTTCGATCCCGACAACACCACGGCCGAGTTCGCCATCGTGGTCCGCAGCGACGTCAAGGGCCAGGGGCTGGGCTCGTTGCTCATGGAGAAGGTGCTGCGCTACGTCAAAAGCCGGGGCATTCAGGAGTTGACCGCCCACACCCTGCAGGAGAACAAGGCCATGAAGGCCCTGGGCGGCAAGTACGGGTTCACGGTGTCCCGCATGGAGGACGACCCGGACATGATCGAGCTGCGCCTGAAGCTCTGATCACCGGGTGGACAAACAAGGCGATGTGAGGCATCCGGCAGGGCGCTCGCACGGACGGGCGGTTCGCACGTCCTGAAGTTGACTGGGAGTGGATGACATGCGTATGGCTTTTCACGAGCGGGGGCAAAGCCCCCGGCGCCCTGGGGTGGCTGCCATGGCCCCCCTTTGCGCAAACTCCCGGGGAGGCAGCCGGCCCGCCCGAAAGGGCCGCCTGCGAGACTTCCATCGCCACTCTTTCAGAAAACAATGACAGACAGGTTTTCGGATATCTTTCCAGAGCAGCCGAAGGGCTCGGTCTGGCAGCGTTTCGCTGCGCCTGTCTCCACCAGGGTGATCCACGGTGCGGGCCGTCTTCTGGGCAGGACGGCCTACCTTCTGGACATCCGTCACCGCCGGATCGTAAAGCGCAATCTGCAGTTTGCCTTTCCAGAGAAGTCAAAGGATGAGGTGCGCGCCATTGCCTCGAAGGTTTTTCAGCACTACGGCATCACCGTGCTGGAGATCATCCAGTCGAGCTGGTGCCGCCCCGAAACCCTGCTGCGCAGGATCACCGAGGTGGAGGGCAGGGAGCACCTGGATGCCCTGGAAAGCGACACGGGCACGATTCTGGTCAGCGCGCACATCGGGAACTGGGAGATGGCCAACCTGTTCACGACAGCTGTCCTGAGCAGGCCGCTCGTTGCCGTGGCCCGGTCCATCAGGAACCCGGCCCTGGAAAAAGCCCTGGTCTGGTTCAGAACCCGCTTCGGCGGTGAGCTGATCAACAAGAAGGGGGCCATGCCGGAGATGCGGCGCGTCCTGAAGCAGGGCCGCACCCTGGCCCTGCTGGTCGACCAGGGTGCCAAGGCCGGTGAAGGTGTCCGGGTCAGGTTCTTCAACCGTGAAGTTCGGGCGCACGCTGTTGTCGCGGTGCTGGCCCTGCGCTATGGATGCACGGTGGTGCCCGCCTACTGCGTCAGGGAGGGGCGGGGCTTCAGGGCGGTGATAGAGCCTCCGATACGAATCGAACGCACGGGGGACCTGCGGGCGGACATCGTCAGCAACACGCAGAAGGTCCAGGACGTCATGGAGAGGGCCATCCGGCGCTACCCGGAGCAGTGGTTCTGGTTCCACAAGCGCTGGAGGACCTTTTATCCGGAGCTGTACAAGAAGGAGATCGAGCGCAAGAAGCGGCAACGGGAGCGTCGTATCCGCAAGAAAGGAAAAGGGCCGGAAAAGACGGGTGGGGACGACGCATGAAGCACGGCCACCAGTCAGGCCCCCAGGCGGGGGAGATGCCCTGCGGCGGGCGCGAACCAGGCTTCATCGTAGGCTTCGCAGGCGCCTTCAGGCTGCTCGTAGCGGTACTCCTGGCAGCCTACCCGGTCACGGTCTGGGCGGTCCCCCACGGGGACAGCAGCACCTACAACATCCTGGCATCGGCAGGGCTGGTGAGCTTTCTGCTCAGACGTCACGGGCTGGTCACCCGGGAGGAGAAGCACCTGGCACTGGCTCTTTTGTGTTTTTTCCTGATCACTGTCGTGGCCTGGGTGGTCAATGGCCTGCACCCCGCAACCGGGGGGCAGGTGGAGCGCTACTTTCTCTTCACCGGAGGGATTGCGATCCTGTACCTGGTGTCGGTGGTGCGGCCGCCTGCAGCCGTGGTGTGGTGGGGGGGGACCCTGGGGGCGGCCCTCATGGGGGTGTACGCCCTGTACATGACCCGGCTGGGCCAGGTGGAATCCCTGCGTGACTTCCTGATGATCCACAGCCAGGTCAACTACATCAACTTCGGGCAGATCGCCCTTGTCAACTCCTGCCTGTCCATGGTGGCCATCCCCTATTTCTCCCGGGGCAACAGGTGGGCGGTGGTGTGGCCCCTGGTCGCTTTTGTACTGGGCCTGGTCGCGGTCGGGCTGTCTCTGACCCGGGGGGTGTGGGTGGCCCTGCCGGCCCTGTTTGTGATCATGTCCTGGCAGGGCTTCAGGGGCATCGGGCGCCACAAAAAGCTTGCCCTCACCTTCGGCCTGGCCGTCCTGGCCAGCGCGGTGGTGCTGCTGACGAACGAACGGGTCTCGAAGCGCTTCACCGAAGGGGTGGAGCAGGTCGTGGGCTATGTCCATGACAACAGGGCGGGGACACCGGTCGGGGCCAGGATGGAGATGTACAGGGTGGCCTGGGACATCTTTGTGGACAACCCGTTTTTCGGTGCGGGCAAGGGAGGCTATCAGGAAACTGTTTCCCGGCTGGTGGAAGAAGGAGAGGTCCACCCCTATGTGGGGCAACACTCCTTCCCCCACAGCGAGTTTGCCAGCCAGCTCGCCTACCACGGCCTGGCCGGGATGGCTGGGTTGGCCGTGGTGCTCGCGGTGCCGACCGTTGTTTTCGTCCGCAGGTTGTCGGCCGTGGACACCGTGCGGCGCAGGACCGGTCAGGCCGGGCTGCTGCTCATGGTCGCCTATGTCCACTTCATGTTCACTGACTCGATACTCGAGCAGCGGACCACGATCATTCATTTTTCCCTGATGGTGCCCCTGCTCACCGCACTCGGCGCCAGGAGGAGCCCCGGGCGGGGAAAGCAGGAGGTCGAAGGACATGGAACACAGTGAAGGGGTGTCCGTCCCTCGTGGGGCGGACCTCGGGTGCGGGCCCAAAAAGCGCCCCGGGTGCCTGGGCATCGACCACCACCCCTACCCGGGGGTGGATGTGGTCTGCGACCTGGATGAATCGCCGTGGCCGATTGCCGATGACAGCTTCGAACGGATCTTTGCCAGTCACGTGATCGAGCACCTCGCATCCATCCCGTCCTTCATGAGGGAGGTGCACCGGGTCTCCCGCCCGGGCTGCACCGTGGAGCTGGTCACCCCCCACTTCTCATCGCTGGACTCCTGGAAGGACCCCACCCACCGCTGGCACCTGGCCAGTGACTGGCACGAAACCTTCTGCCGGGCGGACGTCTACCTGGCACGGCAGGTCCCCAGGTTCGAGCCGGTGAGCACCGAGGTGGCCTTCTCCAGCAGTCTGCGCAACATCCCGGCCAGAGCGCTGGTGCGTCTTTTGGGCCGGCGGGTGTGGGAGAAGCACTATGCGTTCCGCTACCCGGCGCGGAACATCCGGACCGTGCTGCGGGTTGAAAAATGAGTGTCTGCGTGGCGCTGGAAGCCTCCTCGGTACTGTCGCACAAGCGCTCCGGCATTCAGCGTTACATTTTCGAGCTGTCCACGGCGCTGACGGCGACTCTCCCGGAGGGGTGGTCGGTGCGCCTGAGCTATCCCTGGACCCGCTACAGGAAGCGCCACCTCAGGCCGGAGCTTTCCCCGGCCCATGACTGGGAGCTGCCCTTGATTGGGCTCAGGGGGATCGACCTGGTCCATGCCCTGGACACCCGGCTGCCCCGGAGCCGGTACCGGCACCTGGTGTGCACGGTGCACGACCTGTTTTCGATCGTGCTGCCCGGTCACGGGAGCAGGTCCTTCAGAAGGCGCAAGCGGGCCAGCTACGCGCGCATCGCCAGGCTGGCAGAGCGCATCATCGTGCCCAGCCAGGCCACGCGCGACGATTTGCTGGAGCACACCGGGGTGCAGCCGGAAAGAATCAGGGTTGTCCCCCACGGCGTCAGCTCCTGCTTTGTTGACGCCTATGGCCGGGGCAAAGGTGGCCGGGGGGGCTATGTCCTGGCCTTTGGGGGGGGCGGGCGCAAGAACCTGGTGAACGTGGTCCGGGCCTTTGCCCTGGCCCGGCTGCCTGAAGATCTGACCTTGAAGGTGGTGGGTGCGGTGAGCGAGCAGTCACGGGCAGAGGCCTCCAGGCTGGGTGTTGCAGACAGGCTCCAGCCGCTCGGCAGAATGAGTGAGGGGGCCATGGCCGACCTCTACGCCGGGGCGGCCATGCTGTGCTTCCCCTCGCTGTGCGAAGGGTTCGGCCTTCCGGTCCTCGAGTCCATGGCAGCGGGCACCCCGGTGGTCACGAGCAGGACAGGCGCCACGGCGGAGATTGGCAAGCACCACGCTCAGCTGGTAGACCCCCATCTTCCGGAGGCTGTTGCGAGGGGCATGGAGGCAGCCGCCCAGGCCGATCCCGGGCAGCTGCGCAAGGCGCACGACTACGCCCGCGTCTTCACCTGGGAGCGGTGCGCGGCACAAACCCTTTCGGTCTACCGGGAGTGTCTCGGGAGCTGACCCCGGGGAAGGCGGTGTCCGCACTGCGTTCCGGGCAGCCGGCCCCCGGGAAGTGATATCTTTCAAGAACAGGACAAGGACGACCATTGAAAATATTCCCCACGATTGAGCTCCGGGAGCGGCACCGCCGCATCCTCCGGTTGATTAAGGACAACAAGGTCCGGCTGATCTTTGCGGGGCTGTGCAGCCTGATGATTTCCGGCTCCACCACGGCCATGGGCTACCTGATCAAGCCGGTCATCGACGACATCTTCGTGAGCAAGAACACCGCGGGACTGATGTTCTTCCCCCTGCTGGTCATGGGGGTCTTCCTGCTGAAGGGCCTGGGGCAGTATGGGCAGCAGTACTACATGAGCTATGTGGGCGAGGACATCATCCGCCAGCTGCGCAACCAGCTCTACGACCGCATCCAGGACATGTCGCTGGCCTTTTTTCAGAAAGAGCGCACCGGCGTGCTCATGTCCAGGATCACCAACGACGTCAACATCATCAAGACCATGGTTTCCACCGCGGTGACCGGGGTGTTGCGGGACATCTCCACCATTATCGGGCTGACAGCCGTGATCCTCTATCTGAACTGGAAGATGGCCATCATTGCCTTCATCGTGCTGCCGGTTGCCTTTTTCCCGGTCTTCGAGCTGGGCAGGCGGGTCCGGAGGATCAGCACGGGCTGCCAGGAGGCCATGGCCGATCTCAATGCCTTCCTGCACGAGACCCTGTCCGGCAACAAGATCGTCAAGGCCTTTGGCATGGAGGAGCATGAAAAGAGCAGGTTTTTCAAGGCCACCCGGTCGCTGTTCAGACTTGAGATCAAGGGGGTCAGGGTCAGGGCCCTCACCTCGCCCCTGATGGAGTTCTTCGCCGGCCTGGGCATTGCCTTCGTGGTCTGGTACGGCGGCTGGGAGGTGATCCGGGAGGAAACCACCCCGGGGTCCTTCTTCAGCTTCCTGGCCTGCGTGCTCCTGCTCTACGAGCCCGTCAAGAAGCTGAGCAAGCTGAACAACTCGGTGCAGCAGGGGCTGGCGGCCTCGGACCGGATCTACGACGTCATCGAGACGGAGTCCGAGATCCGCGAACCGGAAAACCCCGCCCCCATGCCCAACACCACCCACACCGTCAGGTTCGAGGACGTCCACTTCAGCTATGGCGACAAGCCGGTCCTCAAGGGGGTCGATCTGACCATCGGCAAAGGCGAGGCCCTGGCACTGGTCGGCATGAGCGGGGGCGGGAAAAGCACCATCGCCAACCTGATCCCCAGGTTCTTCGATGTCACTGCCGGGCGCATCACCCTGGATGGGGTGGACATCCGGGAGTTTCGCATCTCCGAGCTCAGGGACCAGATCGCCATCGTCACTCAGGACCCCATCCTGTTCAACGAGACGGTCCGGGACAACATCGCCTACGGCAAGGCGGAGGCTTCGCAGGAGGCCATTGAGGATGCTGCCAGGGCCGCCTATGCCCACGAGTTCATCCAGCGCTTCCCAAAGGGGTACGACACGGTCATCGGTGAGCTGGGGGGGCGGCTTTCAGGCGGAGAGAAGCAGCGCATATGCATTGCCCGCGCTCTGCTCAAGGACGCCCCGGTGCTCATCCTGGACGAGGCAACCTCCTCCCTGGACTCCGAGGCAGAGACAGTGGTGCAGAAGGCCCTGGAAAACCTGATGCGGGGCAGGACCACGCTGGTCATCGCCCACCGGCTCTCCACCATAGCCAAGGCCGACCAGATAGCGGTCATCGTGGACGGCCGCGTGGTGGAGACCGGGACCCATGATGAGCTCCTGGCTCAGGATGGGGAGTACACCAAGCTCTACTCGATGCAGTTCCCCCACGAGCCGGGTGAAACAGTCCCGCAACTGGGATGAGGCCGGGCGTGCCACTGTTTCAGATCCGCTGCCAGCATCGTAAACCCTGGTTCTGAGGATTTAGCACCACCATGGCCCGCATCTGCTTCTTCAATGCCCGCCGCTCCTGGGGGGGCGGTGAGAAGTGGCACTGTGAAACAGCCCGCCACCTGGCTGCCCAGGGCCACGAGGTGGTGGTCGTGGCCCACCCGCACGGCAAGCTGATCCGAAAAGTCCGTGCAGCCGGGGTGGGCTGTGTTCCCCTGCCAGTGTCCAACCTGAGCTTTCTCAACCCGCTCAAGGCTGCACGGGTGGTGCACTTGCTGAAAAACCGGGCTGTCCAGACCCTGGTGCTGAACGGCTCGGCCGAGGCCAAGCTCGGGGCTCCCGCGGCCAGGCTGGCAGGGGTCCGGGCCGTGGTGTACCGCCGGGGGCTGGGTGTTCCGGTACGCAACACTCTGCTCAACCGCTGGATATACGGGACCTGCATCACCCACTTTCTGACAAACTCGGAGGCAACCGCCAGAGAGCTCTTCAAGCACCTCGCCCTGGAGGATGCCAGGGTGCGCACCATCTACAACGGCGTCGACCTGCCGGACCCCAGCGAGGATCCCCCGGCATGGAAAGCCGGTCCAGGGAAGCTGATCCTGGGGACCGCCGGGCGGCTGGAGCAGGAAAAGGGTCACGGGTATCTTTTGGACCTGGCGGTCCGGCTCAGGGAACGGGGCAGGGGCTTCCGACTGTGTATAGCCGGGGAGGGCCGCCAGCGGCCGGTCCTTGAAAGACGCATCCAAGAGCTCGGGCTGGAGGCCGAGGTGGAGCTGGTCGGATTCGTGGCCGACATGGGGGCTTTTCTGCAGCAGCTGGACATCTTTCTCATGCCCTCGCTCTGGGAAGGCTTCGGCTATGCCGTGGTCGAGGCCATGGCCGCGGGTGTTCCCGTGGTGGCTTTTGGGGTCGGCAGCATCCCGGAGATCGTCGAGAACGGGGTCACCGGGTTCCTGGTCCCGGTCAAAGACGTTGCCTCCCTGTCCGGCAAGGTTGAACTCCTTGCCGCGGACCCGGATCTCCGGCGGCGCATGGGGCAAAAGGCCCGGGAGACGGTCCAGAAAAGGTTTGCCCGGTCGGAGCAGCTTGCCAAGCTGGAAGCGTACCTGTGCCGGGAGGTGCTGGAACCGGGGGAGGACCGGCCATGAACCCGGCAGGCTCTTTTTTCCCCCTGTGTGGGCGCGTGCGAGGCGAACGGCCGGTTCTTCCCACCCACCCCACGCAGCTCTGCCTGCTCCGGCTCTCCGCCCTGGGCGACGTCTGCAACCTGGTGCCCACGGTGCGCGCCCTGCAGCGTCACTGGCCCGGTGTGCGCATCACCTGGGTCATCGGCACGGCGGAGCACGCCCTGCTCTCGGGTCTGTCCGGGGTCAGGTTCGTGGTCTATGACAAGTCCACAGGGATCACGGGTATGCGCGCCACATGGCGGGAGCTTTCCCGGACCAGGTTCGATGCGCTTCTCCAGATGCAGCAGGCCCTGCGGGCCAGCGTGCTTTCCCTGGGGATCAAAGCCGGGGTCAGGGTCGGGTACGACAGGGAGCGGGCCAAGGACAGGCAGCACTGGTTCACCCACCTGCAGCTCCCCCCCCACCCCAGGGCGCATGTCCTGGAGTCGTTCATGGACTTCGCCAGGGTCCTGGGTGTGACCGACACCAGGCTGGAGTGGGACATTCCCGTGCCGGAGGGTGCCTTTGCCGAGGCCGGGAACCTGACCGGGGAAGGGCCCTACGTGGTGGTCAGCCCCTGCGCCACCCCCCGGATGCGCAACTTTCGCGACTGGTCCTCCCAAGGCTATGCCGAGGTGATCGCACACCTCTGGAAGCGGCACCAGATGCGAACGGTGCTCACCGGGGGGGGCAGCAGCAAGGAGCTGCGCATGGGAGAGGAGATCATTGCCGGGGCAGGCCGAAAGGCCGTCATCAACGCCATCGGCAGAACGTCCATCAAAGGGCTGCTGGCGCTTATCCAGAAGGCCAGGGCCGTGATCGCGCCCGACTCGGGCCCGGTGCACATGGCCACTGCCGTGGGCACGCCCACGGTGGGGTTGTTTGCCACCACAAACCCGGAACGGGCCGCACCCTATTGCTGGAAGGAACAGGTGGTCAACAGCTATCCACAGGCCGTGCGCACCTACCTGCACAAGGAGGTGGACGAGATCCCCTGGGGCAGCAGGGTCCGTCACCCCGAGGCCATGTCCCTGATCAGTGCGGGCGAGGTCATCGAGGCCGTAGAGCAGCTCTTGCAGCGGTTTCCCGACGGGGTAAAGTGCTGTACCACAGTGTGAAGGTTACCAACTGGAGGATGACGGCGTGGGCGTTTTGCACAAACTGACGCGGAAAAGGCATATCCAGAGCGATGTGCCCCGGATGTTTGCCAGCCATTTCGGGTCCGGAAGGATCCTGGACCTGCCCGCGGGAACGGGGGTGAACGCCCGGAGTCTGGCTGCGGCCGGCTTTGACGTCGTGGCCGGGGACCTCTTTCCGGAGCACTGCCGGGGAGAAGGGTACGCAGTCAGGAAGGTTGATCTGACCAAGCCCCTCCCGTTCGACGACGCGAGCTTCGACGGCATCCTCTTTTCCGAGGGCATCGAGCACCTCGACGCCCAGGTGGCGGTCCTCAGGGAAATGGCCCGGATTCTGAAGCCCGGGGGGGTGCTGATCGTCACCACGCCCAACCTGTTGAACCTGGAAGCCCGGGTGTGCATGATGCTCACGGGACATGCCAGGCGCAACCGGGCCCTGGTTGTCTCCACCGCCCAGTACCGGCAGGGCACCAAGCCGGAAAAGTCCTCTGTGGACGAAGAGGTCTACTTCGGCCATGTTTTTTTGATCAATGCCTTTCAGCTCAGGTTCTACCTGGAGCACGTCGGGCTGGAGGTGGTCGGGGTGGATACGGTCCGGTACTCGCGCAACGCCTTGCTGGCCGCACCGTTTCTCTACCCCCTGGTCTGGCTGGCAACCGTGAGAGAGCTGGGCAGGAAAACCTCCAGGCTGTCAAAGGACCAGCAGCGGTCCTACAGGGAGCAGGTTTTGTCCGGCGCCGTCCTGTTCGGCCGCAAGCTGATCATGATCGCCAGAAAACCCGAGGGGTGATCAGGAAGCCATGCACCCCTCCCATGTGATGCACACAGTCCAGGACCTCCCACCGGGTTTTGTCGGGATGCGCTCCGGCAGGTGGCACATCGCCGTGTGTGAAGGCGTCGCGGAAGGGTTTGCAGCCGGGGGCTCCAGTGATCCGGTGCGCCTGGCAGCCGGTGGAGATCCGTGCTTCAGGGGGCGCGGGCATCCGGTACGGGTCTTTCTGAGCGACGGCTCACCGGCCGTGCTGCGGCGCTATGAGCACGGCGGGGTCTTTGCGGCCTTGCTGGGGGGGCGGTTTTTCGGCCGGCCCCGCCCCCTGCGCGAGCTGGCTGCCAGTGAAGAGGCCCGAAGGGCCGGGGTCAGGGTGCCGGAGGTGGTCGCGGCCTACGTGCGCCCGCTCAGGCCTTTCCGGCACATGGGGTTTCTTCTGACCAGGGAGGTGGGTCAGGCCAGGGACCTGGTCGAGGCCTTCAGGAGCGGTGAGCCGCCCGGGCCGGTGCTGCACCTGCTCGGGGAAGAGGTCCGCCGCCTGCACGAGGCCGGGGTCTGGCACGCCGACCTCCACGTCAAGAACGTCCTGCTCGCGGGAGGGGCGGTGACCCTGATTGATTTTGACCGCGCCCGGATCATGTCTCCGGTGCCCGAGCGGATGAGAATCAGGAACCTGCTGCGCTTCGACCGCTCCGTGGTCAAGCTCGCGAACCAGGGTATCGCAGTGGCCATGAAGGACCGGCTGCGGTTCTACAAGGGC
>CAZUBS010000009.1:0-14771 GCA_964618595.1 uncultured Desulfohalobiaceae bacterium | reverse complement strand
GGTGTGGCGTACTTGATGCACTGGCAGCGGATCCTGTTTCGGCACCGGACCAGCAGCTCAAGCTTGAGCCAGGTGTCCCCGGTCTCCAGGGACAGGAAGTAGGGTCCGCACCCGGGTGCGTGCTCCCGCTGCTCCGGGGTGAACAGCTCCTCGGGGAGCATGAGCCAGTAGATGTCTTCGATGGGGCCGGCAAGGCCCAGCCGGCCGAGAGAGGACTTGAAGCGCCGGACATCTTCGGGGTCGAGCTCGTCAATAGAGTAGGAGCGCATGGTGTGCCTGCTGGTTGCCTAGTCGTTTTCCTTGTTTTTCCGTCGCTGGTGGGCGTCTTCCGGGACCGTTTCCCGGTCGAGGTTGAACATGCGCCGCGTCAGGGAGATGAACCGTCGTGACGGTTCTTCCTCCTCAGAGCGGCGCTTCAGAAAGGAGATGGGCTCGTGGTACAGCTTTTTGACCAGTGAAACGGCCATGGTCTCCACGGCCCTGGTCACGTGGTCGGGCACCTCGGGGCCGATATTCTTCAGCGTCTTCCTGACCTCGGATTCAGCGATCTGTCCCCCCCGGTCGAGCAGGTCCACAATGGTCGGCTTGAGCTCCAGCGACCTGAGCCAGACATTGAAGCGCTGGACCTCTTCCCGGACGATGTGCCGGGCCCTGGCTGCCTCTTCCTGGCGCTGGGCCAGGTTCTCCTCCACCACTTCCCTGAGATCGTCGATGTCGTAGAGGTAGACATTGTCCAGGCTGTTGGCATCGGGGTCGATGTCGCGGGGCACGGCAATGTCGATGAAGAACATGGGCCGGTGCTTGCGCTGCTTCATGACCTTGCTCACGTCCCGGGCCTGGACCACGGTCTGGGTGGCACCGGTGGAGCTGATGACGATGTCTGCTTCTGCAAGGCGGGCAAAGAGGCCGGAAAAGGGCACGGCTTCCGCCTTGAACCTGCCGGCCAGCTCCTGGGCCCTGCTGAGGGTGCGGTTAACCACCAGCATGTTTTCCACGCCTGCGGCCAGGAGATGGGTGGCGGCGAGCTCGGCCATTTCTCCGGCCCCCACCAGCATGACCGTCTTGCCGGTCAAATCCCCGAAAATGTGCCTGGCCAGCTCCACTGCGGCATAGCTGACCGAGACGGCGCTGTTGGAGATGCGTGTCTCGGTGCGCACCCGCTTGGCCACGGAGAACGACTTGTGCAGCAGGCGGTTGACGATGACCTTGGCCGTGCCCCGCTCCAGGGAGTGGCGGTAGGCGTCCTTGAGCTGCCCGAGGATCTGGGGCTCGCCCACGATCATGGAGTCGAGGCTGGCCGCCACGGTGAACAGGTGATCGACGGCTGTCAGCCCCTGATGGGCGTAAATGTGGTCCACGAGCTCGCGGGAGTCTTGTGTGCAGATTTCAGCCCAGCAGCGCACGATGGTGTCCAGAACCTCCCGCGAGGGGTCCCCGACCACCAGGAATTCGACCCGGTTGCAGGTGGACAGGACCATCCACTCCCGGATGCCGGGCTCCCTGTCCAAAAGAGCGAACCGTTCGGGAGCGATTCCGGAGAGGGCGAACTTTTCCCGGACCTCCACAGGGGCGGTCTTGTGGTTCAGGCCGACGAGATAGATGTCCTGGTGCATGGGGTTATTGAAAGCTGTGATGGCTGGGGAGTAAGAAGTTGACCCCGACCAGGGAGATGACGGTCAGGGTGAAAACCCAGATGGCCAGACGCGCCGGCTTGCGCCCCTTCCACCCCAGGGCCGTGCGCTGGTGAAAGAGGAAGCCGTACAGGATCCAGATGAACAGGGTGGCGACCTCCTTCGGGTCCCAGGAGAAGAGGTGCCCCCAGGTGAACCTGGCCCACAGAAAGCCCGCCAGAATGCCCAGGGTGAACAGTGGGAAACCAATGCTCACGGCCCAGTGGTTGACCCTGTCGAAGGTCGTCAGGGAGGGGAGGTCCCGCTGGAAGCCCTCCAGCCTGGTCTTGGTCTTGATCTTGCGCTCGATGTAGAGATAGACGGCCCCCGCACCAAAGGCCATGGCCATGAGGCTGAAGCTCAGAAACAGGGTGGCGATGTGCAGGCTGAACCACAGCCCGCTGAGCTGTTCGGGCACGGAAATCTGCTGGGTGTCCAGGGCGATCGATGAGGCATAGAAGATCAGGGCCAGGGGTGCGGCGATCAGGGCCAGCAGCTGCAGCTTCATCTTCCACCACAGCACCAGGTAGATGAGCATCAGGGTCCAGGCCAGGAGGTTGAAGTAGAATCTCTGCTGGAGCAGGGCCAGCTCACCAAAGCCAAGGGCCTGGATCCCGATGTCGGCGCTTTGCAGGACAAAGCCGAGGACCGTGATGGCCAGGGAGAACTTTTCCAGGGTCCGGTTTTGCCCGAGCATGCCGGCCAGGAACAGGATGACGCCCAGCAGGTAGAGCAGGACGATGCCCAGTTCAAGCAGGGTGAGGTAGGTCATCGCAAAGGGCTCCGAGCTTGGGGTGGAGGTCCCGGGGCAGCCGCTGCCGCAGCAGCGAGGCGAGCCTGTCTGTGTCGCGATTTTTCACGGCCTGGAGGATTGCGTCGTCGGTCAGGGAGCGGAAGATGTCCGCGTTGACGTCCGCGCCGCGGCCCAGGCCGATGATCAGCGGGCGCAGCCTTCCCATCAGATCCAAAAAGTCCGCATACTCCTGACCAAAGGCGCGGGAGAGGCGCCGGCGGATCTTTTTTGCCAGGGCCGGGCTCGTGCCCCCGGTGGAGACTGCTATGGCCAGGTCGCCCCGGGTCAGCACGGCGGGAAGGATGCAGTTGCACAGCTCCGGCTGGTCCACGATGTTGCACATGATGTTGCGTTCCTGGCACAGACGGCTGATGGAGCGGTTCAAGTCGGCATTGTCCGTGCTGGCAATGACCAGGAACATGCCCTCCAGGTCATCAGGGCTGAAAGCCCTTCGCTCGTGGGTCAGCGCTGGGTGATCGAGCAGGGCTGCCAGGCTCTGGGATGGTGCGCCCGGATCGACCGCCAAAAGCTTCTTGACCCCGCATCCAAGCAGGGTGGAAATTTTACGCACACCCACACGTCCGGCACCCACCACCAGGCAGGCCTTGTCCCTGAGATCCAGATAAACTGGGTAATGGCGCATGAGCAGAGCCTCTACCAGATCCCCGGCTGGTCTGTAAAACGTGCCTTGCCCGGCCACCGGGATTGCTGTAGATCTCTGACAGCCCGATCGTCCACCCGGGACCGGGCCAACCTCTCTGATCCGGTACAAAAATCAAACTCCACATGGCTCGCCATCTCGTCATTCAGCTGGCCCGCTTCGGGGACATTCTCCAGACCAAGCGCCTGGTCGCATCCCTGGCCAGGCAGCCGGGGGAGGATGTCCACATCCTGGTGGACCACGGACTGACGGAGCTGACCCGATGCATCTACCCGGGCTGCACGGTCCATGGGATAACCGCCCATGCAGGATTGGAGGGGGTTTCGCCCGCCGACTGTCTCTCGAGTGTTTGTCAAACCCTGGAGCGTGTGGCCACAGCCTCGTTTCATTCTGTTTTCAACCTCAACTACTCCGGCCTGAGCTTTGCCCTGGCTTCCCGCTTCGATCCCGGGCAGGTCCGGGGCTATGTCTGGCGCTCCGGCCAACCCATGGGTCAGCCCTGGGCATCCATGGCCGTCAGATGGACCCGGTTCAGGCGCAGGGCGGGGATCAATCTCATGGATTTCTGGGCCGGGTACGCACCTGATATGGCCTCTCCCGAGACAGTCAACCCTCCTGCCCTGCCGGGCGGCAGGGGGGTCGGGGTGGTCTTGTCCGGGCGCAACGCACGCCGGACCCTCCCAGCCCAAACCATGGCCGCCCTGGCCGTTGCCGTGGCCCGCAGGGTGGACCGCGGCTCGATAACCCTCTTCGGTACCTCGGCCGACTCCGGGGCGGCCGGACAATTCCGCAGACATCTGCCCAGGGCGTTCTCCGGGCAGGTCAACGATCTCACGGGCAAGACCGCACTTTCCGATCTTCCCGAGGCGCTGACAGGCCTGGATCTGCTGCTCACACCGGACACGGGCACCATGCACCTGGCGGCCCATCTGGGCGTGCCGGTGGAGGCGTTGTTCACGGCCTCGGCCTGGTGCTTTGAAACAGGCCCCTACGGCACGGGGCACCGGGTGTGGCAGTCGGTTGCCAACTGCGCACCATGCCTGGAAGGGGGTGCCTGCGCACGGGAACTGGCTTGTCGGGAGCCCTTTGCCGACACCAGGCTTCTGCGCCGACTGTCCAGCGGCAAGGGGGAGATTCCAAGCGGGCTGGTGCTTCTGGAGAGTTGTCACGACCTGCTGGGGGCGGATTACCAGGTTCTGGAGGGGTGCGATCCAGCCCGGGACGACCGGGGCTTGCTCAGAAAGGCCGTGTCCAGGTATCTGCTGGGGGATGCCGTCGTCAGGGGCGGGGATGCCTCCGGGCGTCTCTACCGTGAGCGGGACTGGATGCTCGGAGCGCGTGGAGGTGATCTGTGGTGAGCCTTGCAGCTGAAAAATCTCTCAGGGTGCTCGTGGTGCTGCCCCTGTACGGAGGCTCCCTGCCGGTTGGCAGGTATGCCGCCCGGGCGCTGCACTCCCTGGGCCACACCGTGGAGGTCTTCGAGGCCCCGGGGTTCCATGCCGCCTTCACGGCCCTGAAGGGCCTCAAGGTCAGCAGCAGGCGGCTGGAGCAGCTGGAGAACAGCTTTCTGCAGCTGACATCAGAGGCCGTGCTGGCCAAGGTGGAGTCGTTTGAGCCGGACATGGTTCTGGCCCTGGCGCAGGCACCGCTTTCCCGACGGGCGCTGCACCAGCTGTCCAGGGACAAGGTGGTCACGGCCATGTGGTTTGTGGAGGACCACGCCGTCTTCACCTACTGGAGGGCCTTTGCCCCCCTGTACGACATCTTCGCGGTGATTCAGAAGGAGCCTTTCCTGGGTCTGCTCAAGGAGGTGGGTGTGGACAACGCCCTCTATCTGCCGCTGGCCGCCGACCCGGAGTTCCACAGGCCCGTGGAGCTGACCCCTCTGGAACGCAGGCAGTACGGATCCGATCTGTCCTTTGTCGGTGCGGGCTACCCCAACCGGCGCAGGGTGTTTGCCCGCCTTATGCAGTATGATCTCAAGATCTGGGGCAGCGACTGGGAGGGTGAGCTGACCCTTGCCGGGCGTCTGCAGCGGGGGGGCGCCCGCATCGAACCGGAGGAGGCGGTCAAGATTTTCAATGCTTCCAGCATCAACCTCAACCTGCACTCCAGCCTGGCCCGGGACGGGCAGGTGGTTGCCGGGGACTTCGTCAACCCCAGGACCTTTGAGCTGGCAGCCTGCGGCGCATTTCAGCTGGTTGACCGCCGGACCCTGCTGGGTGAGCTTTTCCAGGACGACGAGCTGGGGGTGTTTGAAGACGTGGACCAGCTCACCGATCTGATCGAGCACTACCTCCCCCGTCAGGAGGAACGGAAGGAATGCAGCCGCCGGGCCCGGGAAAGGGTTCTGCAGGAGCACACCTATGACCGGAGGATGCGCTCCCTGATCGAGTTCACGGCCCGGCGGCTGCCTGACTGGCCCCGGGAACGCGGCAGCGAGGCCGCCTGGCCGGATTTCCCCCCGGACCTGCGCCAGGAGCTGTCCGGGCTCCTTGACAGGCTTGGCCTGCCCGCTACTGTAGCCTTCAAGGATCTGGTGTGGGCTGTGCGCAGCCAGCAGGGACGCCTGTCCCGGCTGGAGACGGCCATCCTGTTCCTGGACGAGTGGCAAAAACAGTACGGGCGGCGGTCCTGAGGAAGAATTTCGCATGCACCAGCAAGAACGACACGACGTCATCGTTGTGGGAGGGGGGCCTGCGGGTTCCGCCGCCGCCAGCCTGCTGTCCCGTTCAGGGGCCCGGGTCCTGCTCCTGGAGAGACGGCGCCCCCCCCGCGAAAAGCTCTGCGCAGGGCTGTTGACCGAAAAGACCCGTCAGGCCCTGGAGCGAATTTTCTCGGAAACCCCGGCCACCCTCACTGCAGGGGGCATCCTGCTCGGCCACGGCAGCGGGTACAGGATGACCTTTTGCAACCGCCCGGTGTTTTCGGGGCAGTCCCCCCTGCGTTTCGACTTTGCCGAGCGCAGCCTGCTGGACGCCCGGCTGCTGGACCACGCCCGGGAGTCAGGGGCGCGGGTGGAGACGGATGAGGCAGTTGTTGCGGTCGACCCCTTGCTCGGCGAGGTCCGCACCGCCTCCGGCGCTTCGCACCGGGCATCGGTGGTCATCGGTGCGGACGGGGTCAACAGCAGGGTCAGGCGCTGCTTTCCCCCACAGGCTCTTTCCAGGAGGCAGTGGCGCAAGGGGCTGGCGGCATCGGTCGAGATCGTTGGCCCCTCCCGGGATTTTCCAGGGCTCGACACCCGTCTCGGCGTGCATTTCGGCATCGTGGACCAGGGCTATGCCTGGACGTTTCCGGTCGGTGACCGGGTGGTGGCCGGGATGTGCGCCCTCCCCGGCGGCAGGGGAGGCAAGAACATCGCCCGGCTGTTCCGGGAGTTTCTGGAAACCGCGGGCTACACCGGGGAGGAACGGTTCAGGGGGCACCCCCTGCCCTATGGCAACTACCTGAGTGTCCCGGCCTACAAGCGCGTCTTCCTTGCAGGCGATGCTGCGGGCTTTGCAGACCCCCTTCTCGGAGAGGGCATCTTCTACGCCCTGCGCAGTGCCGAGCTTGCAGCCAACAGCCTCTGCCAGACCGGCGCTTCCAGCCACAGCGCCTATGTCAAGGCAGTGGCCGCCCATCTGTTGCCTGATCTGTACTGGGCCCGAAAGACACGCGGTCTGCTGCTGCTTGGCATGAGGACGCTGGGACCCTCGGCCATGGGGCGCATGCTCTCCACGGGCCAAAATCGGATTCTCGAGATCATCCACGGGCGCAGAGGTTTTACCGGGGGGAGGAAGCCGGCCGTCGCCCAAAGCCGAGCAGAGGAAAAATCATGAAAAAGCCTTCCACCGGGCTCTGTCCCGAAGGTCTGCCCTACATTTTCCTGGCCGGGCTGACCACCCTGACCCTGGCTCTTCTCGGCAGTGGGCTTCTGGCTCTCGCGGCCCTGGTGCTCACTGCCCTGATCTTCAACTTTTTCAGGGATCCGGAACGTGTCGTGCCCCAGGAGCCCGGCGTGGCCGTGTCGGGTGCCGACGGCAAGGTGGTGCTGGTGGACGAGCATCCGGACCCGATGACCGGGCTGCCCCGCCAGAGGGTGTGCGTGTTCATGAATGTCTTCAACGTGCATGTGAACAGATGTCCGGTGGGTGCCACTGTGACGGCCATGCGCTATTTTCCCGGCAGGTTCCTCAATGCCTCGCTGGACAAGGCTTCAGAGCACAACGAGCGCAACGTGCTGGTCCTCGAGGAGTCGGACGGGCACAGCTGGACAATGGTCCAGATCGCCGGGCTGGTGGCCCGGCGCATCGTGAGCTGGGCCGAAACCGGCGACGGACTGGAACGTGGGCAGCGGCTGGGACTGATCAAGTTCGGCTCCAGGGTTGACCTTTATCTTCCCGACGATTATTTTCCCACGGTTGCGGTCGGTGAAAAAGTTCTTGCCGGCCAGACCATCGTGGCCCGGTCCAAGGCGCTCTCCTGAGCTTGGAACCAAGGGGCTGGCATGGTCACAGATTGCTTTTGTTTGTCTTGAAAAGGCTGTGAGCCCAGACCGCTGCATGGAATCATACCCTAACGGACCACGACACAAGGGGTTCTACATCCTGCCCAATCTCCTGACGACAGCCAGTCTGTTCTCAGGGTTTCTGGGAATGGTCTGGGCCATCGAAGGGAAGTTCGGGTATGCGGCCCTGGCCATTCTGGCCAGCTGCTTCCTGGACGGCATGGACGGGGCAGTGGCCCGCATGACCCGTTCCAGCTCCAAGTTCGGTGTCCAGTTCGACTCGCTGGCCGACCTGGTTTCCTTTGGCGTCTCCCCGGCCCTGCTGGTCTTTCTGTGGCAGACCCATCAGTTCGGCCGGCTGGGCATTGCGGCCTCCTTTCTGTTCATTGCCTGCGGGGCGCTTCGCCTGGCCCGGTTCAACGTGCAGACATCCACGGCCCCCAAGAGCTTCTTCGTGGGCCTTCCCATCCCGGCTGCCGCCTGCACCCTGGCCACCCTGGTCCTGTTCACCATGGTTTTGTCCTTTCCCATTTCACAGGCCATCCTGTCCAAGGGCTGCCTGCTGCTCATCTATCTGCTCTCCCTGCTGATGGTCAGCAAGGTGCGCTATGCGTCCCTCAAGGATGTGGAGATGGTCAGGGCCCATCCCTTCACTTCCACTGCCGCGGCCATCATGCTCTTCGGGCTGGTGGCCTCGGAGCCCAGGCTGCTCGGGTTCTTCTTTTTTCTCGGCTACATGATTTCCGGGCCGGTCTACACCTTTCTCGTCCTGCCCCTACGGCGCGGAGGCTTCCTACGGGGGCTTTCCGCCAGAAGCTCTCGTCAATAAACCCGACACTCTTTTTTCTTTGGCCAAGGGGCCGGCAGACAACGCACATTGCGGGCGCAGCGACTTTTTATTAAGTCCATCAGCTGGCAGAGGCGGGAGCGCTGCCACACAGATTGAAACCATGTGATCCATACAGTGGAGGACACCATGTCCGAACGCGTCATTATCTTCGACACCACACTCAGGGACGGGGAGCAGTCCCCCGGGGCGACCATGAACCTGAGGGAAAAGATACGTCTGGCCCGGCAGCTGGAGAGCCTGGGGGTCGACGTTATCGAGGCCGGCTTTCCCGCGGCCAGCCAGGGCGATTTCGAGTCGGTCAAAAGCATTGCCGAGAAGGTCCAGAACTGCCAGGTGGCCGGGTTGTGCCGGGCCATGCCCGCGGACATCGACCGGGCCTGGGAGGCGGTCAAGGGGTCGGCCAACCCCCGCATCCACTCCTTTCTGGCCACCTCTGATCTGCACATTCGCTACAAGCTGAACAAGGACAGGGAGCAGGTCCTGGAAATGGCGCAGCAGGCCGTGAAACGGGCGGCCTCCTACACCCCGAACGTGGAGTTTTCCGCCGAGGACGCCTCACGCTCCGACTGGGAGTTCCTGGCCCGGGTCACTGAGCTGGCCATTGCCTCGGGGGCCACGACCATCAACATTCCGGACACTGTCGGCTATGCCCAGCCCGGAGAGTTTGCCGAGCTGATCGGATTCCTGCTGGAAAAGGTCCCCAACAGCGACAAGGCCGTTTTCAGCGTGCACTGTCACAACGACCTGGGGCTCGGGGTGGCCAACACCCTGGCCGCGCTCAAGGCCGGGGCCAGGCAGGCCGAGGTGACCATCTCCGGCATAGGGGAGCGGGCCGGCAACGCCGCCCTGGAAGAGGTCATCATGGCCCTGCGCACGCGCCCGCCCTATTACGGGCTGGAGACAAACATCAAGACCGAGCAGCTCTTCCCCACCTGCCGGCTCCTGTCGCGCATCATCGGCCAGCCCATCCCCCCCTACAAGGCCGTCACCGGTGCCAACGCCTTTGCCCACGAGTCGGGGATCCATCAGGACGGCATGCTCAAGAACAGGCAGACCTACGAGATCATGACCCCGGAGAGCATCGGGCGTTCCGGAACGGAGATGGTCCTGGGCAAGCACTCGGGCCGCCATGCCCTGAAGGGCAAGCTCGAGGAGCTGGGGTACCGCCTGGAGGAGGAGCAGGTCCAGACGGTGTTCGAGGCGGTCAAGCGGCTGGCGGACAGGAAGAAGAAGATCTACGACGAGGACGTGGAAGCCCTGGTGCTGGAGGAGGTCTTCCGCATTCCGGACAAGTACCGGCTCAAGTACATCCATGTCCAGAGCGGCAATGTGGGCGTTCCCCCGACAGCCGTGGTGGTCATGGAGGTGGACGGGAAGGAGAAGAAGCTTTCCGCCTTCGGCGTCGGCCCGGTGGACGCGGCCTTCAACGCCATTTCCCAGATCATCTCTCTCAAGCCGACCCTTCAGGAGTACCTGGTCAGCGCCATCACCGGGGGGACGGATGCCCAGGGCGAGGTGACCGTGAAGCTTAAGGAGAGCGGCCGCACCTCCGTGGGCCGGGGATCGGACGGGGACATCATCGTGGCCAGCGCCAAGGCCTATCTGAACGCCTTGAACAGGTTGGCCAAAAAGCAGGAGGACAAGGAATGCGTCACACTCTAGCCCAGAAGATCCTGCAGGCCCACACGGACGAGGCCGTGACCCAGGCCGGCCAGATCGTGCAGTGCCGGGTCTCCCTGGTGCTGGCCAACGACATCACCGCGCCCCTGGCCATCAAGTCGTTCAAAAGCATGGGCGCCGACCGGGTATTCGACGCTGACCGGGTGGCCCTGGTCTGCGACCACTTCACCCCCAACAAGGACATTGACTCGGCCGAGCAGGTCAAGGTGGTGCGGGAGTTTGCCCGGCAGCTGGGGATCACCCACTACTACGAAGGCGGCGAAGTGGGCGTCGAGCACGCCCTGCTGCCGGAGCTGGGGCTGGTCGGCCCCGGAGACGTGGTCGTGGGGGCGGACAGTCACACCTGCACTTACGGCGGTCTGGGCGCATTCGCCACCGGGATGGGCTCAACAGACATCGCGGCGGCCATGGCCCTGGGCGAGACCTGGTTCAAGGTTCCCGCCACCATCAAGGTGTCCATCACGGGCACGCCGCCCGAGCACGTGGGCGCCAAGGACTACATCCTCAACCTCATCGGCCGCATCGGGGTGGCCGGCGCACTGTACAAGGCCCTGGAGTTCTGCGGGCCGGCAGTGGATGCGCTCAGCGTGGAGGGGCGCATGACCATGGCCAACATGGCCATCGAGGCCGGGGGCAAGGTGGGGTTGTTCCCGGTCGATGCCAAGGCCCTGGAGTACACGGCCAAGGCGGGCAGGTTCGGGGACCAGGCCCTCGCTCCGGACAGCGGGGCCGAGTACGAGCGGGTCGTGGACATCGACGTCAGCGGCATGGCACCCCAGGTGGCCTGCCCCCACCTCCCCGAGAACGTGCGCCCCGTGGACGAGGTGGCGGGCCTGCGCATCGACCAGGCTGTCATCGGCTCCTGCACCAACGGGCGCATCGAGGACATGCGCGAGGCCGCCGCAATCCTCAAGGGGCGAGTGGTGGACAAGCGGGTGCGCTGCATCGTGCTGCCGGCCACCCCCTCGATCTGGAAGCAGATGCTCAGGGAGGGGCTCATGGAGGTGTTCATGGACTCCGGATGCATTGTGGGACCTCCCACCTGCGGGCCCTGCCTGGGCGGTCACATGGGTATCCTGGCCTCGGGCGAGCGGTCCATTGCCACCACCAACCGCAACTTCAAGGGCCGCATGGGCAGCCTGGAGAGCGAGGTCTACCTGTCGGGCCCCGCAGTAGCGGCCGCGTCTGCAGTGGCAGGGGAGATCATAGATCCTGGAAATATCTGAATCCTTAGGAGAGGCAGAATGAAATATACAGGCATGGCCCACAAGGTCGGGGCCAACATCGACACCGACGCCATCATCCCGGCCAGGTTTCTGGTCACCACCGACGAGCTGGAGCTTGGCAAAAACTGCATGGCCGGGCTGGAGCCCGACTGGGTCACCCGGGTCAGGCCCGGGGACATCCTGGTGGCCGGGCCCAACTTCGGGTGCGGCTCCAGCCGGGAGCACGCCCCGATCGCCATCAAGGGGGCGGGCATCCCGGTGGTGGTGGCCCACAGCTTCGCCCGCATCTTCTACCGCAACGGCTTCAACATGGGGCTCATACTGCTCGAGATCGGCGACAGCGTGGAGCTGATCGAGGACGGCCACCAGCTGGAGGTGGACGTGGCCGCAGGCCGGATCGTGAACAGGACCACGGGCACCGAGATCACCTGTCAGCCCGTGCCCGAGTTCATGCAGAGCATCCTGAACATGGGCGGGCTGGTGGGCTACGTCCAAAACCGGCTTGCCGCACGGTCCCAAGGAGGCACGGCATGAACATCGACATCTGCATCCTTCCCGGCGACGGGATCGGGCCGGAGATCATGGAGCAGGCCGAAAAGGTCCTGGGCCGGGTGGCAAAGCGCTTCGGCCACGGTTTCACCATACCCGGGCCCTGATCGGCGGTGCGGCCATCGAGGCCACGGGCTCCCCCCTGCCCGGGGAGACGGTTGCGGCCTGCACGTCCTCGGACGCGGTCCTGCTGGGTGCCGTGGGCGGACCCAAGTGGGACGGCATAGAAAAGTCCATCCGCCCTGAACGCGGGCTGCTGGGCATCCGCAAGGAGCTCGGCCTGTTCGCCAACCTGCGGCCGGCCACCCTGTTCCCCCAGCTCAGAAACGCCTGCTACCTCAAGCCGGAGATCGTGGCCCAGGGCATCGACATCCTGGTGGTGCGCGAGCTCACCGGAGGGGTCTACTTCGGCACCCCGCGCGGGGAGGAAGTCAGAGAGGGTGAGCGGGTGGCCTTCAACACCATGTGCTACTCCGAGTCTGAGGTCAGACGCATCGCCCGGGTGGCCTTCGAGGCGGCACGCAAGCGCGACAGCCGGGTCTGCTCGGTGGACAAGGCCAACGTGCTCGACGTCTCCCAGCTGTGGCGGGAGGTTGTGGTGGAGCTGTCCAGCGACTACCCTGACGTGGAGCTGACCCACATGTACGTGGACAATGCCGCCATGCAGCTGGTCCGGGACCCGAACCAGTTCGACGTCATCGTGACCGGCAACCTCTTCGGGGACATCCTTTCCGACGAGGCTTCCATCATCACCGGCTCCATCGGCATGCTGCCCTCGGCTTCCCTCGGGGAGACCAACCCGGGGCTGTACGAGCCCATCCACGGGTCGGCGCCCGACATTGCCGGACAGGACAAGGCCAACCCCCTGGCCACCATCCTTTCCGTGGCCATGATGCTGCGCTACTCCTTCTCCCTCGAGGAGGAGGCCGCAGCCATCGAGCAGGCCGTGAGCAGGGTGCTGGAGTCCGGCCTGCGCACAGGGGACATCATGGAGCCGGGGATGCGGCTCGTTGGGTGCGCTGCCATGGGCGAGGCAGTGGCCGAGCTGCTGTGAGGGCAGGCCTCACACGCTTTGTATCCGGTGTGCCATGAGGGTTTCCATCCAATCCATCACCAAGTCCTATGGGGACCGGGAGCTGTTCAAGGATTTCTCCCTGGAGCTCGATGGGGGTTCACGTCTGGCCGTGGTCGGCCCCAACGGCACGGGCAAGTCGACCTTCCTGAAGATGGTCGCGGGCCGGGACAAGCCCGACAGCGGCCGGGTAAGCCTGAGCCCCCGCGAGACAGGCGTCGGGTACTCCACCCAGGAGCTCTCCCTGGAGGATCTGGAGCACGGGCTGCTGGACTGGGTCCTGGAGGTGCTGCCCTCCTGGAGCGACTTCTGGGAGGAATGGGAGCAGGCCGTGGCCGCGGAGGACCAGGCCCGGCTCGAGGAGCTGTCCCGGCGCCAGGCCCACTGGGAGCAGGTCCACGGCTACAACCCGGAGCACAAGGCCAAGGCCGTGCTCACGGGCCTCGGGTTTGGGGAAAATGACTGGAAACGCAGCCTGATCCAGCTTTCCGGCGGATGGCGTGAACGGGCCAAGCTGGCCCGCGTGCTGCTCATGGGCCAGGGGCTGCTGCTTCTGGACGAGCCCACCAACCACCTCGACCTGGAGGCGGTGGAGTGGCTGGAGGGGTATCTTGTCGACTACCCGGGCATTCTCATCTTCGTGGCCCACGACCGGGTCTTCCTGGACCGGGTTTCCACCCATGTCCTGTCGCTTGGGGGATCGCGTCCCGTGGTGCGCAGGGGGAGCTTCAGCCAGTACCAGGAGTGGCAGAAGGAGATCGAGGAGCAGCGCCGGCGCGAGGCCAGGCGCCTCAGCGACGAGATCGAGCGGAAGATGGCCTTTGTGGAGCGGTTCCGGGCCAAAGCCACCAAGGCCCGGCAGGCGCAGAGCCAGAAGAAGCAGGCGGCCAGGCTCGAGCGGGAGCTGAGCGGGCTGGCCCCGGACCGGAGGCTGAAGACCCTGTCCTTCAGCTGGCCTAAGCCCCGGCGGGGCAACCAGACCGTCATGAGCGCTGTGGGTCTGAACCTCGCCTATGCAAAGGGAAAGTGGCTCTGGGAGCCGCTCAACTTCCAGATCTACAACGGCCAGAAGATCGGCCTGGTGGGCCCCAACGGGTGCGGCAAGTCGACCCTGCTCAAGCTGATCACCGGGAAGCTGCAACCGGGAAAGGGGAGTGTCAGCCTGGGGCCGAACACGGTCATCGGCTCCTTCAGCCAGCACCAGACCGAGGTGCTCAACCCCGGGCAGAATGTCATTGCCGAGGCCCGGCGCCTGAGCGATCCCAGGACCACCGACAACGAGCTGATGAGCGTGCTGGGGCGGTTCCTGCTGGGCCAGGAGTACTGGGACCGGCCGACCGGCAGCCTGTCCGGGGGGGAGAAGAGCCGCCTGATCCTGGCCACCCTGTTCCTGGTCCGGGCCAACTTCCTGATCCTGGACGAGCCCACCAACCACCTGGACCTGGAAAGCAGGGAGGCCCTGGTGGAGTCCTTGCGGGACTTCAGCGGGACCATCCTGATGGTGGCCCACGACCGCTACCTGCTTTCCGAGGTCCCTGGGCAGATCTGGACGCTCGGAAGGCAGGGGCTGCATCCTTTCGAGGGCAGCTTCTGGGACTACGAGCAACTGCTCGGGGCGACCGGTGCACCATCGCCGGGCTCTGATGACACAGGGCGGGAGCAGGGGCAGAAGAGCAGGATGACACCCAAGGCGGCCAAGCGGGTCCAGGCAATGCAGCGCAATCAGCTGGATGCGGCCCTCAAGCCTAAAACCCAGCCCTACGCCGAAATGGAGCAGG